>JANMSP010000251.1:0-4477 GCA_031389475.1 Pyrinomonadaceae bacterium | reverse complement strand
ACGCCTTCCGCCGCTTCCTTAAACCCGTTTTGGCCGTCCTTGCATGTTTCGATCAGGCCATTCAATGTCGAAATTACATCGTTGTTCGATGGCGAATTGCTCGACGTGAAATTGTCTGCCGCTGTGTTTGTGTCTCTTTCGTATTCGTTGATCATAATTATAACCCTCCCGGAAAGTAAAAAAATCTTAGTCTGTTCGACCTCAGATTTACCTTTACAATCGTCGTGCCATGACGCGAAAGCTCAATGAATAAAGATTTACCGCGAATCTACACATCGCGTGGCTGCAATCCTTCAAGACATTTCTGCATCAAAATATTGCACCCATTCAAATGTGTTTTTATCATCGGAGAGCACTTTGATAGAACCGAAAAACTTTGTGTGGCATAATCAAAGAAACCGTCCAATCTAAATATGCTTTTTTCTTGAAATTACTTGCCGATTGACTCTATTAAGCAAGTAAGTAAAAAGCCGAAGCATTTTCTGTCTGGCGCAAACGCCGCGTCGGAGTCGGTTTTTTTGCAGAATTGCATGACCTCCAGCCCTAAGAAACAATCGAAATTCCTTAATCAGCTCGCTGAAGAAAACGGCGTGGCTATTTCTATTGTTGATGAAACATCACGCGAGGTTTCAGTATCTAATAATAATTCGATGTGCCGAATGCTCTGGTCATCCGCCGAATTTGCATCTAAATGTGATAGTTATTGCGGAAAAGCATTTAAGGCCGCGATCGAGGCCGAAAAAACGGTCGAATATTTATGTCACGCCGGCCTTACCTGCAAAGCCGTTCCCGTGATCGACGCCGGAAAGCAATTTGTCGCGATCGTCGGCCGGACGTTTCTCCAAGCCGACAGCTACCGCAACGCGACCGAAAAGGCAATCGCAGGCGAATGGCGTCAGTTCAGGCCGACAGAATTTTTCGAAAATGTTTTGATGTCCGGCACGGATGAAAATTTGAATAAGACGGTGGAGCGGCTGGAAAAATTCTCGAGGAAGGCAAGCGCGGATATTCTGGAGTTGAACAACCCGCTGCCCAAGGTTACCCCGGTTCCGGAGGCTGAGGCTTCCGTCAGTACAAATGAATCGATTCCCGATAAGGAAAAAAACACGCCGGTTTCACTTAAAACTTCGGCGGCCGTCAAGCATCCTGACGATTCCGGAGAAATTTCCGCTAGGCGTTCTCTTTTCGGCTCTCTGATGAAGCTGGAATATCGCGAGGCTTGCTCATCAATACTCGATTTTCTTTCAAACCGGTACGGACTCCATTCATTGATCTGGCTTGAACGCCGCGAAGACCGGCTGGAAGGTTTGGTTTCACTTGGGTCACTTTCCGGCAAATCCGTCAAGATCGGTATGCCCGCAAATAGCGAACGGCTTCGCGAGGCGGCCCGGCTCGATATTCCTCTTGAGCTTCGGGAACGGCTTTCCGGTGGATCGGATTCGAAGCCGCAAACTCTGAGCATTTTTCCCGTTACAATCGGCGGCGATGTCCGGGGAGCGATCGGCGTCGGCTCCGGCTCGATGGATGACGCGGCGAAACGGAATATCTCGCGATTTGCACAAACGGTCGCTTCGCAGCTGGAAATACTTCGGCTTCGGGACGAAGTTTCGGAACGCGATTGGCTGGCCCGGGCCGTTATTCGATTCAACGAAAGCCTGAAAAACATCGATACCGACGATTTTTGGCTGCGGGTTACGCAGATATCCGCCGAGCTTTTGGGTGCCGAGCGGGCATCGATACTCATCCAAAACGAAAAATCGAACACTCTGCGAGCCAAGGCGGCGATTGGTTCCAGAATTAATCTTGTTACGGAAGAGAGGGTAGGTGACCGCGTCGCTAGCGTCGTCCTCGCGAGCGGAAATCCGGTGATCGTATCGAACCTCGAACGTGTCGGCATGCGGTCGGCCCCGGTGAATTGGAGCTACAAAACTTCGTCCTTTATTATCTATCCAATATTGATAGGCAGCCGGAAAATGGGCGTGCTGAATTTTACCGACAAGGCCGGCGGCAGCATATTTACCGAGCGCGACCTTGAACTACTGCGGGCGATTGCCCCGCAAATTGCCGTTGCTATCGACCGCACGGCGCTAAAAGACAGAGCCGGGGAATTTGAGCAGCTTTCGGTGACCGATACGCTCACGGGCCTGCTCAACCGCCGTTATATCGAAGAACGCCTGACTGAAGAAGTGGTGCGTTCGAAACGCCATCGCTTCCCGATGAGCTTAATGATGCTCGATGTCGATAATTTCAAGTCGTATAACGACAGTTTCGGCCATCCGGCGGGCGATGTCGCACTGAAGATGGTCGCAGATATTCTAAATGAAGCCTTGCGGGCGGACGACGTGGCGGCGCGTTATGGCGGTGAGGAATTCGCCATATTGCTGCCGCAGACATCCAGTGAAGAGGCCGCCCGGATCGCTGAACGCATCCGCCAACGGATCGAAAAAGCCCAGTTTCCGAGACGGCGGGTGACCGTAAGTATCGGCATCGCGAGTTGCTCGTCACAGATCGGCACGTCGAAGGATTTGGTATCGGCCGCGGATGTGGCGCTTTACGAAGCGAAAAATAACGGGCGTAATAATGTCCAGATCTTTGGTAATCTAGGAAATTCTCTCAACGAAAATATCCATTAAATGGCAGATTTTCCCCACAAGAAAATCCTGGCCGAACTTTCGGCAAAAGATTTCACCGGCAGAGACCGCGAACTCGAACGCATTTTGCTTCACGCAAAAAATGGCGGCGGCCTGATCCTGTCCTCGGCACCGGGAGCAGGAGCGACTGAACTGCTGAAACAGGTATACGACAGGATGTTCTCGGAATCGTCGGACACCATACCTTTCTATTTCTCTCTCGACAAAAAAGACAAAACGGCACGTCAGACGGCAAACCGGTTCGTGCAGCAGTTTCTACTGCAAACCGTCGCATTTCGCCGTCGCGACCCTAAGCTGCTGATGATCTCGCCGGATATTACGGAGCTCGCGAATCTGGCTATCCTTTCCGATGCCGATTGGATCGGCGGTATTGTTGAAACCCTCGACCGTGATGGCGACGATCTGACGGTTGTTCGCAGGGCTCTTAATGCTCTTTCGCGGGCCGCGGCCGGCGGAGCAAAGGTTATTGTGATGATCGACGATCTTCACCTGGACGGAGACATTTCAGTTGAGATTCAGGATGCATTAAGTCGTTCCGGAAGCTCATTCGTGCTTGCCGGCCACCGTCGGTACTTGTCGAATCCGGATACGTTTCAAAGCATTGAGCTCCAATCTTTCCCGTTTGATTCCGGTACGAAAATTACAGCAAATCTTGCCGCTGCGATGGGTGTTGCCATCAATGAGGAAACCCGCGATCTCATCGCCGCAAAATTCGGCTGTAATGTGAAATCCATCAGTTCATTTCTGCACGCCGCCCAAATCAAAAATTCCGGTCTGGATAGCTTTCAAAATGTCGTACAGCATTATGCCGGCGAAATTTTCGGCGGCTGCTTTAGCAGATTCTACGATCGTATCTTCAAGGAGATCGGATCGAATATCGAAACGGAAAAACGCATCATCGCGGTTCTGCACGATGCCGCTAATTTCGGAAACGATAAAATCGCCGCGGAAACCTGGCGAAAACGTTTGGATCTGGGCGAACTTGAATTTACACGAATTCTCGACCTGCTGAATATTAATGAGATCGTCCGTGTTTCTTCAAACCGGATCGAAGTGATGACCGGTAATGAAGTTCTGACCGATTATATTAACGTCAGGTTCCGGCTGGAAATCGGCGGTGAGAACAGGGCTATTGTATTTGCCGAATCGCTTTCGGCATACCTAAAGCGGGCACCGCAAACGATGGCGCGGCTATACCGAAGCAATTCCGCGATCGGTTTACGTGATTTTCTGACGACGTTCGCGGGTCAGCCTATTCCTTCGGCGGTGATCGACTACGGAAAATTCGCGGAGCTATACAAAGGAGCGCCGGATGCCGATGTCCTTCGCGATTTGCGGACCTCTGCCGAAACAATCGATCTACCCCGAATTATTTTTGCGGCCCATGCGGCGGATATTTATAAATCCGTGGAAACATTCCCCGAAAGAGAACGCTCGGCCATTGCATTCGGCTTTCAGGAAAAACAGTACAACGATGAGGATGAGATCATCTGGATCGCGGCCGAGATAGATTCAAAACTTGAAGCGGCGAAAGAATTGGCTGAATCCTGGTGCGGACGCCTGGAAGCCGCGGCGGCTGCGTGCAATTTCCGGAATTTCAAGATTTGGCTGGTGGCTCCCGAAGGATTCTCGCCTGAAGCGTTAGCGGTATTGAATGAGCGAAATGCCTTCGGTTCCAACGGTAAGCAGGTCGAACTTCTACGCGAATTACTACAGACCGGCAAGGAGACAGCGAAAGATCCGGAACGTCACGAATACGAAATTGTCGTTCCGATGGGCGACTCGGCGGAATTGATTGCCGCTCACACCGTCGAAGAAATCGCCAA
>JANMSP010000219.1:0-2439 GCA_031389475.1 Pyrinomonadaceae bacterium | reverse complement strand
AATCGGTAACACCTGACGCGAATCGTAATTTCTATCGCGGATCATTTTTGCTCAAGTTCTCAATTTTAAACTGACTCTTACTAACTATGAAAACTAAAATGTCAGAATTAACGACAAAAGGAATTATTCTGAGAATTATTCGGAGAGTGAAATTGTTTGATTCTGTTTCTCAACGAATTATGGTTCGTTTGGTAACCAATCGGAATTGGCGCGGAAAACTGAACAAATTTCACAATAGATTGAATTTGGATGAAAAAGGGGTTTTTCACAATATTTTTTATAAAACATTCAAGGGGAAGAAATTAAATCCGCTTGAAGGGTTTTGGTCAGCGGAATTCTTAAACACCCAAATAAAACTGCCTTTTAAAAAAGAAAGTAGCTGGCTCGATTGGGAAAATGCAATTTCAATCATCGGGCATGACACAGATGTGAAACAAACCTACGAGACTTTACTGGAATCCAAGTATCGTTCATCTGTATTTTTTGACGTTGGTGCAAATTATGGAACTCACAGCTTACTTTTTCTTGCTCAGGGAGTTACAACGATCTCGTTTGAACCAAATCTAATTTGCAAAGAAAAGTTCAATCAGTTTTGCCAGATAAATAATCCTTCCGGACAGATGGAGAGCGTTGCAGTAGGAGAACGGGAAGGAACAGTTGATTTTTGGGTTCCGGAAAAGGCAACGTGGTTAGGGACAATTGTAGAATCTACAAAAAATGGTTTGCAGGAATTTGACCTGGAAAAATTTCAAGTACCGCTTATTTCACTTGACTCTTATACGGCAAAAAACGAATTATTCCCCGACCTAATCAAAATTGATACGGAAGGTAATGAGCTCAGTGTGATAAATGGTGCAACGAAAACAATAACGAAGTCAAAACCAATCATTATTTTTGAGTGTAATCATTTGAGTAGCAAGACCGATTTGTGGATTACGTTTGATGTTTTGGGCTATGCGTTATGCTCCTTGCCGCTATTACCGCAAAACCATGTTAGTGTTTTAAGCTTGGAAGATTTTTTGTCTGCTGATAATTTTAATTATATAGCGTTAACTAAAGAGCATTCAATCTTTGCGGAAAACATTTAATGAGGGTCGCCTCCTCAAAGGTCGGCAGTGGCCCAAATCTGAGTGAGCCAACATCTAGGCTTGACCTTTCACCATATTCGGGATTATGCTTAGAGTTTGTCTTTTAGTGGGCAAAGTTGGGGAATATAAAGCAATGAAACAAGATATACATCCTAATTATCAGGACATTACAGTAAGTTGTGCTTGTGGGCATTCGTTTAAGACGCGTTCGACGGGCGGCGATCTGAGTGTTGAAATCTGTGCGGAATGTCACCCGTTTTTTACCGGTAAGCAGAAACTGATCGATACGGCGGGACGTGTTGACCGCTTCAAACGCCGTTATGCACGCGGTGCGGCTCCGGCTGCGGAAGCACCGGCTGAAACAGTGGAAATCGCCGAAGTTGCGGAAGTTTAGTTTATTGAAACTGGCTGCTGATAAATATTAGCTGACAAAATTCGACGCCGGCTCTTTTGAGCGCCGTTCGCTAAAAGTGTGTTTTCACACCCGCGAAAGGTGAAAAAAAGGCCGGCGTCTTTCGATTTTAGATTGCGGATTTTGGATTGTTCGTGCATTGATGTAGAAAATTCGCATCCAATATAAAGTTATGAAATATTCAGCCCGAAAGCTTAAATTCCTCCACACCGTTTTCGCGATTCAGCGTGACCTTATCGTCGGCGGCCAGGCCGTGATGGAAGGTGTCATGATGCGCACGCCAAGTGCGTACGCGATCGCCTGCCGCAAATCGGACGGCACGATTGTTCATACGGCCGAAACGCTGCCGAAATGGAGCGACAAATATAAATGGCTGAATCTGCCGGTGCTTCGCGGCGGTGCGACTTTAATTCAATCGATGGCACTTGGCATTAAAGCATTGAATTTCTCGGCGAAGATTTACGAAGACGACTTAGAAGCCCAAAAGCAATTAACGAAAGAAAAAGTATTGGAAACGCAGTCCGTATTGGCAAGCGGAACGACAGACGAGAATTTCACCAAGGCTCCGCTGAAAGTGATTATGCCCGAATCGAAAACCGAAGAGTCGAAAGCGAAAAAAGCCTCGCAATCTGCCGGGGCGGTCGGTTCGATCATTTTCGCCCTCGGCTTTAATATACTGCTCTTTATCGTAGCGCCGCTTTTGCTGACAAATATCGGATTCATCGCTCTTGGCTGGGCCGAAGCTCCGGCGATCGCCGCGAGTGCCGGTTGGCGGGAAACTGCAAAGGCCTACATCTGGGAGATCAAACCCCATTCGTGGGTAGCCTTTAATCTGATTGACGGCCTTGTGAGAATGGTTTTCTTCGTGATCATGATCGTTTCAATGTCTTACTTAAAAGACATCCGCCGCGTGTTCGAATATCACGGCGCCGAGCACAA
>JANMSP010000152.1:0-2890 GCA_031389475.1 Pyrinomonadaceae bacterium | reverse complement strand
AAAGAAGTTGACTAGTTCCGAATCGAGGTCGTTATATGTTTCTAACGGGGCAGGCTTCCGATTGATGAGCACAGCAGCCGAACCGCCGAATACGTCACAGAAGTGAGTCTCACCATTCGGAAGGTTCGGAAGTATGAAATCGAGGTGAGAATACTTACCCCCATACCAACCGAAAGCAATCATTTTCTTACGGCGCTTAGAAGCGTTTCCAACAATTCTTCGTCGGTTAACCGATGTTTCCATTATTTATCAGACCTCTTTTCAAGATTGTAAATGCAACCGGCAATTCATACAACTCGCTTCCGATAATCAGTTATCTGCATCGGAGTCGTTTTAGCACAGAATTCGAATAGCGTTCCAGATTAACGCATGATTGGATGGTTAAAATCCTACCGAATTCTAAAATAACGAATTCTGAACTCCATCGCTTTGATCGGGCAGGGCTTCCGCTTCGTAAGGTTTGAAGTGCGTTTCTTCGGCCGGGAGCGGGGCGAGCATTGGTTTGAGGTCGTCGTAGTGAGTTTCGGGGGAGAGCCATTTTTCGTAGTCGTATTCATGGATGACGACGGCCTGTCTTTGTTTTGAGTTGTGGATCTCGGCGAAGATGTCGTTGGGCTTGGTCGTCATGATGACGGCGCAGCGTTTTGTCTCACCTTTGATCTGGCAGTCGCGGGCGATGCCGCCGAATGCGAAAACGGGTTCGTCGAACCAGATCTCGAATTTCTTTTTAGATTTATCGGGCTGCTCTTGCCATTCGAAAAGGGCGGTCGCGGGAATAAGGACGCGGTCGTTTTTGAAGGCGTCTTTGAACATACCGGCCCAGAGGACGTTTTCGGCTTTGGCGTTGACGGCCCGCCGCCAGATGCCTTTGTTGTCCTTGTCCTCGATCGTCCACCAGAGGTCTTCGGCTTTGTGTTGGTTATTGATGCCCAAGATCGAAGTCCCCGGAAATATCTCCGGCCGCTTCTTGTAGCCGTGAATGTCGAAATATTCGTCCTGTTCGAGGTAAGAGAACTTGTCGAACAGCTCAAGCTGATCCGCCGTCATTTTATATCTTCCGCACATAATCGCTCCTTAATAAAAGATATATTAACACTAGAGTGAGAGGCGGCTATTTCTTTTGTGAGGATGATGATTTGTTGGCGGCAGGCATCTTCTTGACGTTAGATAGGGTGACGGAAGACGTGGCCTTTTGAGCGTAAGCGGCGGCGGCACTTTTGGTTGGGAAGGATTTGCTCACTTCGGTAATTTTTCTGGGCCTGCCCCCTTTTAGTCCGTTCGTTCGGGCGGCAATTCTTTTTGCTTCGGAGCTTACACTTCCACCTGCGCGGCCGTGTTCAGCTAATACATCTTTACCAAAAACGTCCCTGATTACGGCTCCAACACTAAAATCCACATTAAGTTCGGGCCAATGCAAAGAATTTCCGCTTGGTGACAGTTCAACCTTTGCCATAAGCCTGGGGTCGGCGTTCTTAAACTCGATGAGTGAGTCGCTTGGGAGTGTAATTTTCACGCCGTTAAGTAATTCAATAACTATTGAATTAGAATTTTCATCAAATAAAGCTGCCTTGGCCCGTAATTCATTGAGCGCTCTTTCTTTACCTCGTTCTTTTGCGCGGTCGAACTGTCGCTTGAATTCCGAATCACTTAGTCTCTTGTCCATGAATCTCCCTCCAAATTTGCCGCCACCGTTTCAACAAAAACCCATTGTTTTCAGCGACTAAATCCAAAGCCCGGCGCGCATCTTTTTCAGACATATGGGCGTTAATATCCTCAAACTCCGGATATCCGCCTTTATCTCCGCCTAGGTTTATAATCGTTTCTCCCCGCCCTTTCCAAACATGGACGTGGGGCGGCTCATGTTCATCACGCGTATAAATGATTACCTTAAAGCCATCCTTTTCAATCTCAGTGGGCATTCGATTATTTCCACAATCCAACAATAACCCAACAGCTTAGGTTTTTCAAGTAATTTTACTAACGTCCGGAAAAACTTAGTTTACCTTCGAGGTAATAATTGCTGTATTCAGCGGCGTATTCGAGCGACGTTTTCTGCGCAGCGGCGGATGAAGCGAAGGCAAAAAAGCACGCAGCGAGCAGGAGTAGGTTTTTCATAGGTTTATGGATTCGAGAAAGCGGACGCTTATCTTATATCACAAAGTGCGGTGAAAAAGCAGACGATCGGGTTGCGGGCCATTTACTGATCTTATGGTATTAGCTTTTTTGCGTACTTTGCGGCTTTAGCGTGAGAAAAAAGAGGGTTCACGCGGAGCCGCGGAAGGACGCGAAGGAAGAGTAAGAAGATGGGACGGTGAACCAAAAAATCGATTGCCTTGTGTGAAGCAATCGATTTTGGTTGAATTTTGCGAAGGCTTGTCCTTGTTTATTGGTGGAAAATTTTACCAGGGCAGTTCTTCGCCGAGGTAGATGAATTTGCCGGTGTGGCCGTCGGGCGGGAGCGTGGCGAGGGCGACGGAGGTTTGGGCTCCCTGCTCAACCGATATCTCGCCGTTAGCATTCGAATCGGTGACGACCGAGCCCGGGTGGGCGGCGTTTACCTTGATTGGCGTGTCCTTTAGCTCGTATGCGAGGTGAACGGCGTAACCGTTGAGTGCCGTTTTCGAAATGTTGTATGCCGGCACTTTGTAGTTGTAAATTTGCGACTTCGGGTCAGAGTGCAGCGTAAGCGATCCGAGGCCGCTCGATAGGAATACGATGCGGCCGGCGTCCGATTTACGGACCAGCGGCAGCAGACGCTGCGTCAGATCGACGGTATTGAAAAAGTTCGTGTTGAACGTCTTGCGGAAAATGTCGGAGGTCGTTTGGCTCGCCGGTATCGGCGCACCGTCGCTGAATTCGTCGAGGAAGATCGCGGCGTTGTTGATGAGAA
>JANMSP010000142.1:0-8240 GCA_031389475.1 Pyrinomonadaceae bacterium | reverse complement strand
GCGGCCGACGTAGGCGCCGATCTCGTCGGTAAAGTCGAAGCAGGAATTCCCGAAGACGATGTTCGTAATCCGGCCACCATTGCCGATAATGTCGGCGACAATGTGGGCGATGTGGCCGGAATGGGCGCCGATCTTTTTGGTTCGTACGTCGCAACGATCCTCGCGACGATGGTGTTGGGTCAAGAGATCAAGGTGACGGATGCTTTTGGCGGAATGTCAGCCATTCTCCTGCCGATGGTTATCTGCGGCCTTGGAATCGTTTTCTCAATCGTCGGATTCTGGTTCGTGACAATTAAGGACGACAAATCGAGTGTGCAAAAAGCGATGAACATCGGCAACTGGGCGTCGATGATACTGACGGTCATCGCTTCATACTTTGTCGTGATGTGGATGCTGCCCGAGGGCCAGATCGCGTTGCGTACCACTACGTTCAATAAAAATGGTGTTTTTGCGGCGATCGTCGTAGGTACGGTCGTTGGAGCCATCATGAGTATCGTCACGGAATATTACACGGCTATGGGCAAGAAGCCCGTCAACTCGATCATTCAGCAATCGTCAACCGGACACGCTACGAACATCATTGCCGGCCTATCCGTCGGTATGAAATCGACCGTTATTCCAATTCTCACCTTGGCCGGCGGAATCATCGCTTCGTATTATTTTGCCGGACTGTACGGCGTCGCGATCGCAGCGGCCGGCATGATGGCCACGACCGCGATGCAGCTCGCGATCGATGCATTCGGGCCGATTGCCGATAACGCGGGCGGCATCGCCGAAATGAGCCAGCTTCCGCCTGAAGTGCGTGAGCGTACGGATAATCTAGATGCAGTCGGCAATACAACAGCTGCAACAGGAAAAGGATTTGCCATTGCTTCGGCAGCATTAACATCACTGGCCTTGTTCGCGGCCTTTGTAGGAATTGCCGGTATCGACCGAATCGATATTTACAAGGCTCCGGTCCTTGCGGGCCTTTTTGTCGGCGGAATGATTCCGTTCATTTTTTCTGCACTGTGCATTCAAGCTGTTGGAAAAGCCGCAATGGAAATGGTGCAGGAAGTTCGCCGCCAGTTTCGCGAAATTCCCGGAATCATGGACTACACCGCAAAACCGGAATACGAAAAATGCGTGGCCATCTCTACCAAAGCGTCCCTGCGCGAAATGATGATGCCCGGAGCGATTGCTCTTATCACTCCGGTGATAGTCGGCTTCACATTCGGCCCCGAAGTGTTAGGCGGCCTATTGGCGGGTGTTACAGTCTCCGGCGTTCTAATGGGAATTTTCCAGTCAAACGCCGGCGGAGCGTGGGACAATGCCAAAAAATCCTTCGAAAAAGGCGTGATGATCGACGGTGAAATGGTATACAAAGGCTCCGAAGCCCACAAAGCATCCGTCACCGGCGATACTGTCGGCGATCCCTTCAAAGACACCTCAGGCCCGTCGATGAATATCCTCATCAAGTTGATGTCTATTGTTTCATTGGTGATCGCTCCCTATATTTTTGGGATTGGCGGGTAAAGACCGTTAAGAAATCTGCATACCGGTTGACAAATTGTACTATTGAAGGGTATAGTTACGAAAGTGAAAGGATGAAGCTAACCTTCATAGAGCTACCGGTTTTCATGCGTCAGATCGACAAGCTGGGAAAGCCGCTCTCGGATGAAGTACTGTCCTCAATAGAAAATGATCTTCTTAAAAATGCTGAACGCGGCGACGTCATTCAAGGTACGAATGGCGCCCGTAAAGCCCGAATCGCTGATCCTGACCGACAGAAAGGGAAAAGAGGCGGATTTCGTTACGTCTATGTATATTTCGAGCCGCTCGCTCGGATATATTTGCTTCTCCTTCTACGGCAAAGACGTTAAGGACGATTTGAGCAAGGTGGAAAAGAAGATTATCGCCGATAGTATTAAGAGAACCAAAGAGAATTTGAAAGGGGGTAAATAAAATGGACAAGAAATTATTCGAAGAACTTCAGCAGTCGCTGCGCGACATGGAAGCTCACGCCTCCGGCAAAAAAGTCAAAGGCATTCGAGAAGTGGTAAAGGAAGTAAAGGCTCCCAGCCCGTTGTCGAAAGAGGATATAGTAAAACTTCGAAAGAAGCTGCAGGTCTCACAATCGGCCTTCGCCGTCCTACTAAACATTTCAACAAAAACAGTCCAGAAATGGGAGCAAGGCGAAAATCAGCCAAACGGATCAAGCCTCAAGCTGCTCACGATCGCAAAAAAGAATCCGAAGATGCTTTATGTGAATTAGTGGTTGAGCAATCAATCGCTGTCACGATTTTATAAGAGAAGTACGATCAGGTCAGTGATAAGTAAATGGCCTGTACGCTACGCAATCAGGAATCGAGGCGTCACTCATCCTTGAATCTGACGCTCATTTTTTCTTTAATGAACTTTCTTGTATCTGAATCGTTTGACGCTAAGACTTCGGTAGAATGAAGGACAAAGGAAGTAGAACCAATCGGATGAAAATCTGGAGTGTGACCGAGGAGTTCTCCATTCTCAATAAAGAAGTGTGCGGCGCCTGGGATCGAATCGAACGGCAATGGGTTTAGCGCTTTAGGGTTATGGAAAACGGTCAACCCCTCAACCCAGGTTTCAGTGTAGTCATTCTCACCAACGATATATGTGAACGGTTGAGGAAGGTCGTCTACTTTAAGACAAAAGCCGCCCCTTACTATCGTTGTTTTTCCTTCGCCGAAGCCGGCTTGAAGTCCAATCCGATTGAATTTCGCGATTGTGCCGCCAGGGTTGGCAATTACACAACTAATGTTCTCCGCGTCTTTGAATGAAAAGAAACCGGATGTCACGGTTTCGCCAAAATGATAGTCAATTTTCTCCGTTACAAATTCGACAGCACCGACGCCATTTATTTGCTTTATTTTTCTAGCGCCGAACAAAAACTCACTTAGCCCGTAAAGGCTCCAAGACATTGATTGCCATTCGTGAAAGTCTTGGATGGCAAAAATCAGCGGGTGATCCTTTACATGGTCTTTCTCCCAGTATCGTTTTTTGAGCTTTGAGTAGAGAGCGCTCCCAAATTTCTTGGGAACGTACTCTCGATAGTATTCTTTCTGTGTCATGTCGCCTAAATTTACCCGCGGATCTGAGGGATTCACGGTCGTAGCCTCAATAAAGAACCGACCCAAGGGGCTTATACAGAGAAAGTCAGGTGCCTCAAATTCACGATCAAAGGCATAACCCAGTTCATTGAAAGTCGCGAATATATACAGCTCCCAAAGCCTCGCGTCAAAGGCAACGGTTTGAAACTGCTCTAAAAAATTCCCATCCACGTCTTCGTACCAATGCATCATTTCTTCAAGAAGTTTTCCCGACGGATATGAACCTTTTGTGGAGAGTTCACGAAACGCTCGATTTAATTTTTCAGGAGCGACAACTGGCTTGAAAAAATCGACCGTCTCGCCTTTCTCATCTCCCCTGATAGAAGGCGTCCGAGCTCAACTTCATACATTTTGCAAGTTCAACCGAAAGAGCTTGACGTGCGGATTTTCTTGAACGAAGGGAATGACTGAACTTAATAGCGCGGAAGCGCGCAATTCTATCCCGAGCGAGTATTGTCCACCCAAAATCATTATCGGTGCGATCACGGAGCACCAAACCAAGTAGACGCTCATTACCAGCCTCATACCATTCGACTTCCTCAGTAATATACCGAGTACTCGGAAGACGCGTGTAGCCTGCAAGTAGGTTAAACCTATTAAGCTGAAGTGGTTTCATTGGATAAAATATAACCTTCTTGCGCTCGGCGGACAGATTTCATCTTAAAACAATCAAATTCTAGGAAAACAGTTTAGACTACATAAGATTGAAAGAGAAGAGAGTAAAGTTGATCCAAAAGACTGCTCGAACCGTAAGTGCTCCTATCTCGATGAAGCGCCCGCTGAAAGAAAGGCGGCACTCGTTAAACTGCGCGGACTTTGTCGTTCTTCGCTAAAAGGTTTTTGAGGAATCGATGGAATATGGCGGGCCGTGTTATTCGCGAAACGGGGAGGTGGAAGTTGGTTTTGCCAGCCAAAAGAATTTCATTGGCCTGTACTCCTCAGACTAGACGTGCTTGATGCCCACCGTGATCTGTTCAACTGCAAAGGCGTTTCCGCTATTCAAAGCCCGAGGCCTGTACGGACAGGATGTGTCGCATGTTTCACACGCTCGGAGTTAGATTGTTTTCCTTTCTACACATTTCGCTTCCCTTCATGTGTATCTAAAGTACAAGTTATATCTTGGATTGGTTTACATAGTTAGATGTCCCCAAAGGTTAAGCCCGATCTGTGATTGTTGTTAAGGAAAGTTGTTGTGCCGTGGATAAAAATATTGATTATCTGTGAAACAATATGCCATAATGCTTTGTGCGTTTAGCAGTTGCTTTCCCTATGCGGCTGCCGGAAGTTCTTTGAAAATTTAAGATAGTTTGGCATGGAGCGAACCTCGAGAAAAAGTTTTTTTAAAATCTCGGGATTTGAGTGATAATATCGGTGTAAATCTAATGACTGCTATTAGTTGCACGTTCCACTATAGCCTGGAACGTCCCCGGAACGGCCCGGAACACGAAAGTTCGCTGGGACAGTGGGACATGGGACAGGCAATGCCCGTTTTTACAGGGCAAAATTCGAAAACACGCTTAGAATAACGTGCATCTTTATTGGTTTTGTTCCGCGAGTGGGACAAAATTCGATACGACTCGGATGAGTTATTTGTGCATTAACTCGATAAACCTTTCGAAGAGATATTCAGAATCATGCGGGCCGGGAGCGGATTCGGGGTGATATTGAACGGAAAAAACCGGCAGCGTTTTGTGGCGAAGGCCGGCGACGGTTTTGTCATTTAGGTTGATGTGGGTGACTTCGACGCCGTCAGGAAGGCTGTCGGCATTGACCGCAAAGCCGTGGTTGTGCGAGGTTATTTCGACCTTGCCGGTGGTGAGGTCCATGATCGGCTGGTTGCCGCCGCGGTGGCCGAATTTTAATTTATAGGTTTCACCGCCGAATACTTGCCCGATCAATTGATGCCCGAGGCAGATGCCGAACATCGGAACTTCGGTTTCGGTAAGTTTTCTAATCTCTTCGACGACCTTTTGCATCGAAGCCGGATCGCCAGGGCCATTAGACAAGAAAATGCCGTCCGGTTTTAACGCGAGTACTTCTTCGGCGGATGTATCGGCTGGAACTACAGTAGTGCGACATCCGAATTTTGCGAATTCGCGAAGGCTGTTTGTCTTGACGCCGAAATCGAAGGCAACGACGTGATATTTTTGCTCGCCGGATGCGGGGTATTCAAATGCCTGATCGATCGAAACTGTGCTCGCCAGTTCGCGGTTATTCATTTCCGGCGAAGCCAAAACTTTGTTCAATAAACTTTTTCTATCGAGATCGACCGTCGAGATCGCGGCTCGCATCGCGCCTTTGTCGCGGATATGGCGGACAAGAGCACGAGTGTCGATATGCTCGATTCCGACAATATTATTCTTGAGCAGATATGAATCAAGTGTTTCGGTCGAGCGCCAGTTCGAAGCGATCTTGCTTGCTTCACGGACGACGAAGCCCTCGACCCACGGCCGCCGCGATTCGGTATCTTCTTCGTTGACGCCGTAATTGCCGATCAGCGGATACGTCATACATACAAGCTGTCCGGCGTAGCTGGGATCGGTCAGGATTTCCTGATAACCCGACATCGACGTATTAAATACCATCTCGCCGAATGTTTCGCCCGCCGCACCAAAAGACGCACCGTAGAAAGTGCGTCCGTCTTCGAGAACTAAAATGGCTGGATTTGAAAATTTCATTCTAAGAATATTTTAACGCAAAGGAGCCAAGTCGCGGAGACGCAAAGTAAGAAGTGGGTAAGTTAAAACAAGGATTAGCGTTTACAAGCAGAAAAATTAAAAAGTTTTACTTTGCGCCTTGGCTCCTTCGCGACTTTGCGTCAAACAAACTCTTTATTCCTCGGCCCGGATGTCATCTATGTCCGTCGTGGCTTGGATGTCGTATTCGCCGTGTTGCAAAAATCCCGCATCCGAAGGCTTCCAGTATCTGAAAAATGCTTTGCCGTAAATATATTTTTCAGGAACTAAGCCCCAGATACGCGAATCCGACGAATTATCACGGTTATCACCCATTACGAAGTAGTAGTGTTTGTCGACTACCTTAGTGACATGGTCGCGAAGACTTTGATTATGAATGTCTTCGAGGTAAGGTTCGTTAAGCTCCTGACCGTTAATATAAACTTTGCCGCCGCGAATTTCGACCGTCTCGCCAGGGAGGCCGATCACGCGTTTCACGTAACTTTTGTCCGGGTCGCTCGGATACCAGAAAACGACGATGTCGCCGCGTTCAAGGTGTCCCCAGCTGACGCTCTTGAATTTGTAATAAACGAGCTTGTTAACCAACAGCCGCTCACCGTCCTGAAGCTGCGGCACCATTGACGTGCCTTCAACCACAACTGGCTGGACCGCGAATACTCCAAATAAAACGAAAACTACGATTATTAGAAAAATATCGCGTCCGAGCCGCAAACCTTCTACCCACAGCCCTTGCCGCGATTCGCGGCGCATCTGCACGACATCGATATCGAGATCGTCTTCAGCCGATATCAAGCCGAAATCCGATCGGGTTTTTTTGCGAAAATCGAACATAAATTCCGGTAGTCAGATGCCGAACGCAGCGTCTGCGGTTGGCGCATCATACACCAACTTAGAAATTAGCTTTCATTCAATAGTTTGTCAAAGAATTTACCCTTAGAATAATTTAGCGAATATCTTTTGGGCTTCTTCATCCTTTTGCTTTTGTGTTTCGGCCATTCCAGGCTTCCAGTATTTCGGAATTAATACGACTTTATTACTCACAAAATAATTGTCGTAGCTCGCGGCCGGAAGTCGATATGTGGTGTCGCCTTTTTCGAAGCCATTCTTTTTATCAGTAGCCTAGCTTGAATCATCCACCGTAGTAGTAAATTTTAGCTGCTCGATTTCCGGCACTGGTATTCGAACTATCTAGTTTTTTGCCTTCCGCCGTCATCGCCTTTTGAAGAATCTTAAAATTATTCTCCAGCATCGGATAATTTATTTTATCCACCGGGCTTTTCTCTTTGTCCGCCTCGGAAATGTAAGGCAGTACAACCGTGGGTTTCGTTCACAAACCGGGCGAGCTCATCAATATGCATATTTGCTCCACCGCCGTAATTATGCTTGTAGAACGGCCCGAACTGCGGAAATAGTTTGTCTTCAACAAGCCCTAGCTCCATCCAGATAATCTTGCGGGCGCCTAAAGTTCTCTTTAGCTCGTTTCAATTTCCGAGATCGATTTGCAAGGATTTCGCTGAATAGCCATTTCCTTTCTTATCGGCAAAGTCCCGTTTCCGTTTGCTTCGATACCGCCGCCCTCAAAAGCGTATTCACTCTTGATTATGGTTAGATTCAGTTGGATCGCGAGCCGCTCCACGCAATCTGGCTTCGCAGCCGTAGAATTGATTTTTCTTTTCCTAAAATTTCAAAAACCGACAGCATTGACGGACCAACGGCGACGCCGGTTAACAGTGTTCGGGCGCCGTTCATTATTACGCCTAGTTTTGTGCTTTTTTCTTCGGTGAAGGCTTTTACGATGATCTCAATATTCTCTTCAGTAAAAGAGCCCTTACTTAAGTGCGGGCTACCGCCACTTTCGCCGAATTCGGATTCGAATCTGTCGGCTAGTTCGGGCAGCCATTGTTGCAGGTCTGGGAATTTTGTCAGGTTTTTCTGGATCGCGGCCGGGTCGAAATCGTAGTCTTCGCTGAAATAGGCGCGGCCCTGGGATGAAAAATCCTTAAGGGTGAAGAAACGCTGGCGGATTAGATCGACGGTTTGAACGAACCAGTCGTATGAACCGTTTTCAGGGATTTCGAGTGCCTGTGTAGCCGGACGCTCGTCGGCGTCGGTAGACGATACGGATTCGCTCAAAGCACGCAGTTCCGGTTCGTATTCTTCACGCCACAATTTTGCCGATTTCAACTCGGCTTTGACGAACGGCAGCAGTTCGCCGACCGGCATTGTGCGGATGTATTCAGCGTTCATCCATTGGGCTTTTTCGTCGGTCCAGCGGCGCGGATCATTATCGGCGAAGTTGAAAACGGCGTTCGAGCGGTGAATGCCGCCGAGCGAGAATTTTTCGATCAATTCCGCCATCGAATAAATCTCTTTTTCCTCACCGGCCGACCAGCCGAGTAGCGCGAGAAAATTGCGAAAC
>JANMSP010000140.1:0-11156 GCA_031389475.1 Pyrinomonadaceae bacterium | reverse complement strand
GTTTCGCACATATCCACAGGCTCTCTTACTACTACTGGATTTATATCTTGTTATTTATTTAGTAGTTTTAGTAAAACGAAATCGTGGCAGAAGCCTGACCGTCAGGAAGGGCTTGAGCGTTAAGGTGTAAGAAAGCCCTTCCTGACGGTCAGGCTTCTGCCACGATTTCGTTTTACTAAAACTACTAAATAAATAACAAGATATAAATCCAGTAGTAGTAAGAGAGCCTGTGGATATGTGCGAAACCGCAGAAAACTCTTATAAATACTCGACTTATCCGTCCACAACCGGTGTGGAAAACCTGTGGAAAACTTTCCTTTCCTGCGGATAACTTCCGGGCTTTTCCGTTTTCCGTGTAATCCACAGGGCGTTCACAGCCCTTGCCTGCGGATAAGTGGAAATCTTATTGTCAAATGCTGCAACTAAACGGCTTAACCCTTACCTAATGTATCGCCTGATGTGAATAACTATTTTCTGTATTCCATCATACGTAACACGGATTTAACCGCATAAAACATCAACTAATTCGCTTACAGTCCTGTGGAAATTACTGTCTTCCTTGATCAGGGCATCGACCTTCTCAAATGAGTGCATAACCGTCGTATGATGCTTGCCGCCGAACTCTCTGCCGACCTCAGGATAGCTGTGTTTGGTCAGGCGTTTGCACAAATACATCGCCACCTGACGCGGCACTGCTATCGCACGCGAGTTGTTTTTGGACTTCAGCTCTTCAACCGTCATCTTGTAATGCGAGGCCACTGTGCGGGCAATGCGGTCCATCGTGAGGCCTTCGGGACGCTCGCTGTCGATGATGTTCTTCATCGCATCCTGGGCCAGCATTTTGGAGATAGGAACGCCGCGAAGCGACGATATGGCGACCAGACGAACTAAGGAACCCTCAAGCTCGCGGACGTTGCTGCGGATCTTTCCGGCGATATAGATGGCTATTTCGTCCGACAGGAAAATACCGTCGAGATCGGCCTTGCGTTTGAGGATAGCGACCTTTGTTTCAAGATCGGGCGGTTCGATGTCGGCGATCAATCCCCATTCGAAACGCGAATGCAGGCGTTCTTCGAGTGTTGGAATATCTCTCGGCGGGCAGTCGGATGTAATTACTATCTGCTTCTGGTCGTTATGAAGCTGGTTAAACGTGTGGAAGAACTCTTCCTGCGTACGCTCTTTCCCGGCCATGAACTGCACGTCGTCCATCAGCAGCACGTCTATCGAACGGTACTTCTCGCGAAAGCTCTGCGTTTTGTCGTACCTAATCGCATTGATCAGCTCGTTCATGAACTTTTCAGACGTTATATATGAAACACGCAGACCGCTATTTCGCTGCTTGATCGAATGCCCGATGGCATGCATCAAATGCGTCTTGCCGAGGCCGACTCCGCCATAGAGAAACAAAGGGTTATACGTCATTCCCGGCGTTTCAGCGGCACCGAGAGCCGCTGCATGTGCGAACTGGTTGCTCGATCCGACGACGAATTTATCGAACGTATATTTCGGGTTCAAAGAGTTTTCGACAGGATCGGGATCGACAAAGTTGGTCGAAACGTTCCTGATAAAAGGTTTTTGCATAGACTGGTTCGAACGGCCGTAAACTTGGTTTTCCGGAATTGCGGGCTTCTGCACCTCGAAGAAAAAGTCGGGATCCGGCTCTTCGGCAAACTTCTCTTCCGCCGTCTCGCTTTTATCTATCGACCATTCCAACCTATAATTACCAAGGCCCGAGGCGGCCAGGCTTTTTTCGAGCAGGTCGGTGTAATACATCGTGACCCAATCTTTGGTCACTTGACCGGCACGAAGACGAAGCACGCCGCGAGCATCGTCAAAGCCGTCAAACATGATCGGGCGAAACCATGAATCGAAAATGTGTTTATTGAGACGCTGTTCCACAAAGGACAGAATGTCGTTCCAAACGTCGGTTTTTTCCAAAATAGAATCCACTGCCGGCCTCCAAAAAATGCTGTTTAAGTCGAAAAAAATGCTTAATCAAAACTATCTTAAAATTACTGTTTTAAGCACCGCGGAAATTTGCCCTGTGGATTTCCGAAAGCTGTTTGAATTTCAATGCTTCGAAGATGTTTCCAAAAGCTTAACGAATAAGTTATCCACAAGGTTACCCACAACCTTGTGAATAACTGCTTAAACCTTAAAGTGAAACTTTAAGTCTTTTATTATCAATAAGTTACGGGAGCTTCTTATTGTTAAACGGCTGGTAGATTAACACACAAAAAATGGCTTTGCAAGGACTTATCCACAGTTAGCGAGACTTATTTTTATATCCGATTAAACCCTTTTCGGAACAGTGGTTTGCACCGAATCGGAGCAGAAAAAATACGATATTCTGCGAGTTTTTGAATCAAAACACGGCATATCTTGAAGTTTATTTTATGAAAAATTCAGCGAACTCGAACGATCTTTCGGATCGCCTCGAAAAGGCCTGTGCAGGCATCACATATCTTAGCGAGATCGATGCCGAAGTCGAACCTTTTTTGGGCGGAAAGATCGAGGTATTGAATACCCAAACCTTCCTTGAAACGATCAGTATCGGTGACAAAAAAGCGGTCGAAGTAACCGGTGCCCGGCAGCTATTTGAACGCGTATCGAAGATCCATGATTGGCACACCGAATCTCAGAAGACGAACGCGGAGAAATTTGCCGCATTGAGAAAACTCTTGGAATCGAGTCTTAGCGGCCTACGTGTCTTTCGGGTCGGCAGGATAAGAATCGATATATACATTGTCGGAATCGATCCGGACGGGAACCTGGCTGGCGTGAAAACACGAGCGGTCGAGACCTAATCGACTTTGAAATACGTGTCGACGTTTTTTTCGGGTTCGCCAGCAAGGCGGTTATCGAAGATCAGATAATATGTATCCGGCTCCAGCACTCGCTCTATGCGGCCTCCCGGAATGAAGCCGGTTTGCGCGACAGCCTTATACTCACCACCGTTTTTCCAAAGCTCGAATGCCTCTTTATTTAACAGCAGGCAATCGATCCGTGAATTTTTTGCGTTGATGGCAAACCAGCCTTTGAAGGTAACACGGCTGTTGAAATTCATTTTGAATGGAAGAAAGGCCTGAGCTTCGATCGTGACAGGGCCTTCGATGACGATGCCGGTGGTGCTTATAAATGGCGTCGGAGTTGCCGTTGCCGAAGCGGGGCCGACGCTATTGACACGATAAAAGTGAATGCCGCCGAGCAGCAGGAGGACGACAATAAAAACCTGCGGCCATGTCCAGTTCCAGCTTCGTTTATATTTTGAGGGTAGAATTGTCGGCTCGAACATTTTATAGTTGCTGAGTTAGCAATCGATCAATTATAAACTCTTTCCATTCCGAAACAAGTGAAACGCAAAGAGCGTGGGAAAAGATCCCACGCCCACGGTAAAGAAAATGATCTTAAGTAAGTATTAGTTACCGTCGATAGTGCTCACACCGGATGAATTTTTCTGGGCATTTTTTGGCGAACCGGTGTAATGTATCTTGCTTGCACCTGACGCATCCGCCACTAACTTTTCCGAAACGTTAACGTTTACATGGCTCGCACCGCTAGCATCGACCGTGGCATTCCCGGCTTTCAGATTCTCGGCATCGACATGGCTGGCTCCGCTGATATCGACGGAAAGATTGCCGGTCTGACCCGCAAGCTTGACCTTCGAAACACCGCTGATGTCGAGTTTCAGTTCTTCGTTTTTAAGATCGGTTACTGCAACTTTTGAAACGCCAGAAGCTTCGATCCGGTCTATATCCGGAGCCGAGATGCGGACACGGATCGGGTTTTTTGACTTAATGTCTTCGTCGGTGGAAATTCTGAGGACGCCGCGGCGGACTTCGGTTTTTATAAGCGGTAATAGGTTGTCGTCCGCTTCGATCTCGACGCTGAAATCCTTTTGCGAAATTACCTCGACTTCGAAAACACCGCCGACATCGATGCCCGTAAAATCATCGAGATCACGCTTTTGCGTGACGATATTCCCCGAACCGCCGATCTCAGAATCGATTGAAAAGTTAAAAACTTTCTCGGCCGTCTTACCGAATGAAACAAAATTGGCGATCACCACGCCGAATATAATTGCCGCCGCGAATACTATAAGTCCGATCTTTTTCATTGCTTTTCTCCAAAAACTATCTAGCTGTCAATTTCAAACGATATGCGTTTGGAAAAAGTTCGCGAAAAAGTCTGAGGGTGACAAAAAAGACGGGCCGAAGCCCGCCTTTACCACAGCTTGAAGCTGAGAAATGAAAGCTACTTTTTGCAGTAGCCTTCGCTGCCTTTGGTGATAACTACGCAGTTTTTCTCGCCCGCGAGCCATTTCATACCGGTTTCGTCGCCGGTAGCTGTTTTAATCGTTTCGGTCTTGCCTTTACGGGTAAATTCGATGGTATCGCCTTTAGCGGTTCCCTCAAATGTTTCAGCCTTATCGAGATCTTTGATCTCTACCGAATACTTTTCACCCTTTTTGGCGACGTTAAGGTAAGTGCCTTCGACGCCAGCCCATCTGCCTTCGAATGCCGCAGATTTGTCCTTTGTATCAACCGCAGATTTCGGATCGACCGAAGGGCTGACGGCAGGTGATGCCGCGGGGCTTGCACTCGGGGACGCAACCGGAGCAGTTACCGGAGTTTTAACTTCCGGCGTATTCGTACAAGCACCCAAAACGCCGACGGCGGCAACAAAAAATGTCGATAAAATAGTCTTTCTCATTGTTTTAATAACTTCCTTTGACTGCTTCGCGGTTCTTTCTAATCGTCCGGCAGCCCCGGCGATTCCGCTAATTCAAGCAAACACAGCCGGTATGCCCATTCGCATTTATTTCAGGACCTAGCCAGGATTGGCTAGCCTAATAATAGCTCACAAACATCGCTGCGACACAAAGAACGTACGATTCGGATAAACTTGCAATGTATTTTGATAATCGGTAGTGTCCTATTCGCGTGGTGTTGGTTTTTATTTGCGTTCTTCTCGGCTTTGATTTGCGGCACCGGCGTGAGAAAAAAGAGGTTTCACACAAAGCCGCGAAGGACGCCAAGCAAGACTAGGAAGAAAAAAACAATCAAAATATCGACTACACCACACAATTAAAAAGACACTACCTGATAATCTACGAAAAATTCAAGTACATATTGTTAACCTTCGTTTACGTGTGATTTCTTCGTTTGAATCAGACTTGATTTACCGGTTAATGTTTCACGCGTGAACGCGTTACTCTTACCTTATGCTAAATGGTTTTACGAGTCCCCGCAGGGTTGTTATTACTGGTTTCGGATGCGTAACGCCGATCGGAATCGGGCGTGATGCATTTTGGGAATCGCTCAAACTGGGAAAGAGCGGTGTTCGGCGAATTGAGAGTTTCGATGTCACAAATTCGAAGATAAAAATCGCCGGTGAAATAAAGGATTTTGATTGGGAAGCGGAGATCGATTACCAGGACCGCAGACATGTGCCGCGTACTGTTCCGCTTGCTCTCGCGGCGGCACGGCAGGCAGTAAACGATTCAGGAATCTCGCCGGACAGCCTTAGCCCGGAAGAAAAAGGAAGATTCGGCGTCGTCATTGGAACCGGCGGCGGCGGGCTGGCATTTACCGAGAAGCAGTTCGGCTACTGGTTTTCGGGCAACGAGCGACGCGGAAGCATTTATACAATTCCCTCATCCACACACGGCGGGCTTTCATCCGAGATCTCGATGATCTTCGGGCTGCATGGCCTCTCGCACGTAATCTCGACCGGGTGCACATCATCGACGGACGCTATATTTTACGCGGCCCAACACATTTCTCTAGGCAAGCAGGACATGATGATCGCAGGCGGCGTCGATTCGCCGATCGCACCTGGAATTTTGAAAGGGTTCGAGGTGATGACCGTCTGCACGAAGGAATGGAATGATGAGCCGGAGCGCGGTTCACGGCCATTTTCAAAGGACCGTTCGGGAATTGTTATCGCCGAGGGTTCGTGGGTATTTGTGCTTGAAGAATACGAAGCCGCCGTAAATCGGAAAGCAAAAATTTATGCCGAGATCGCCGGTTATGGCGTTACGTGCGACGCCTATCACCGCGTCCGTCTCGAAGAGAATGGCGTCGAACCGGCACGGGCAATGACGTTGGCTCTCGAAGACGCGGGAATTGCGAAGGAAGAAATAGATTACGTCAATCTACACGGCACCTCGACACAGCTAAACGACCGCATCGAAACACAGGCTGTAAAACTTGCATTCGGAAAACACGCCTACGAAATGCCGATGTCCGCCACCAAATCGCAGATCGGCCACCCGCAGGGAGCAACCGGCGCCGCCGGAATCGCCGCGACGCTAATGGCGATGAATGAAGGAATAATCCCGCCGACAATCAATCTCGATACGGCAGATCCCGAATGCGATCTGGATTATGTGCCGAATCAATCTCGATCCGGCGAAATAAATACGGCACTCTGCAATTGTATTGGTTTTGGATCGAAAAATTCGGCACTGGTTTTGAGGAATCTTTAACGTATCTAAAAGTTAGAAAAACAGGACCATTGACTTTCGGTATGACTAATAGTATTACTTAGCTATGAGTGTCGCAAAGGTTACGATTTCAATTGAATCAAGGCTGCTTAAAAGAGTTGATTATTTGGTGAAGGAACGCGTATTCCCTAACCGAAGCCAGGCTTTTCAGTCCGCTGTTGAAGATAAAATTTCCCGTATCGATAAGAACCGCCTTGCCCGGGAATGCGCCAAACTGGACAAAACTGAAGAACAAGCAATGGCGGATTTAGGATTAGCTGCTGAGGTTGAAGAATGGCCCGAATACTAAGAGGCGATATTATTTGGGCGGATCTTGACCCTACTCTAGGCAATGAACAAAGCGGTTTACGTCCTGTTCTTATATTGAGTCAGAATGTGTTTAATGAACGTTCGGGAACCGTTATTGCGATTGCGGTGACCAGTCAAAAGCCGAAAGTAAGTTTTCCGTTAACGTTCGAGCTTTCCGACTCAAATTTACCGAAAAAATCTTGGGTAAAAATTGGCCAGATTCGTACGCTTTCTACACAACGGTTAGGTAAAAGAATCGGTGAAGTTTCCAACGACGAGTTGGAAACTATTATTGAAGGACTGATTGAAATTATCGGAGATTAGTTATCGGGTGTCGGTATGCGAAGCAAAAGTGCGGCTTTTTTTTGGTAAAGCCGCGTGTTTTGAAAGCCTTATAAACAGGATTTATAGATTGGTTGCTCCGCGATCGAACGTTACCGATCGTGGGAAATAGAATGCCCCCGATGTTTTAAAGTTGTTTGTATCGAATTTTCGCCGTGCGCCGCAATCGAGGCATGCCTGGTAAGACAATTTGTCGTTTGTAAAAGGACGTGTCAATCTTTTGTGCCAGCAGCCGAAAAGCTTACCCAAAATTCCTATTTTTTGACCGAAAAGATCTTCGGATCTACCTATCGCCGCTTCGGTTATTGAATTTTTATTCATATCCAAGATGTTTTGCATAGCTGTATATCCTCACATCACAAGAAACGTGATTCGTTTGCCTAATAAAGAACGAATCATGCGGAAAGTTTTGCAATTATGATGAAATTGCTGCAAATGGTATGTCTTAGACATTACATAGCGGTGGCCGGTCGTCCGAAAAGGCCATACTCCACAACCGCCTACTTCCCCTTAACCCTTTAATTCGTTAGAATCAACCCAAAAGATTCAGGAGAAATAAATGAGACGATTGATTGGAAATACCTTTTTGCTATTGATTTTGCTGGCTTCAGGCTCGCTGTCCGCTTTTGCCTGGGACGACGTCGGCCATAAGATCACGGGCTACATCGCGTGGCAGCGGATGTCGCCGGCGGCGCGTGAAAACGTCATAAAAATACTTCGGGCCGCACCGGAAGATTCGCAGCTTGCGACGTTTTACCAGTCTTACGGATCAGAACCGGAAGAAACGAGAAAGCGCGAATATTTTATGCTGGTCACCACGTGGGCGGACATTGTCCGGGACCGGGATTTTAAGACGCGTTTTGCGAAATATAATAAGGGAAACTGGCACTATGCGGACACCTTTTGGAAGCAGGTCAACGGTAAGGTAGAAGAGCTTACGGGTTTTCCGGAAGGCGGGCTGGGCCTCGAAAAGCTTATAGAAATGGACAAGGTGCTTCGCGATCCGGCGGCGTCAAATGGCGACAAAGCTGTCGCCATCGCGTGGATAATGCACATCGGCGGCGATCTGCACCAGCCGCTGCACACATCGGCACGCGTCACCGACGTGGAGCCGAAAGGCGACCAAGGCGGAAACCTTTTTCTACTTTCGCCCGAAGGAGCAAAACGCGAAGACCGGGTAAATCTGCACTCGTACTGGGATTCGATCACCGGCCGCAACATTCCGCTGAAGGGCGAGCAGTGCGAACGCGATTACATCCAGCCTATCGCGGATAAGATAATGAAAAAATATCCATTCGATAAAATGCAGTCGCAATTAAAGCTCGGCCAATACGATGCCTGGCAAAAAGAAAGTTTTGCATTCAATCCGACCGATGTTTTCTCGGCAGACTTGAAACGCAACGAAATGCCGTCCGATAAATATAGAAAGAACGCGTTTGAAGTTTCGGAACGCCAATTCGCGATGGCCGGATACCGGCTGGGCGAAACGTTGAACACGATTTTCGGAGCACCGACTTTCACTCCGGTTTCATCAGTAGCGACGTGCCAGGTTATTCGCAAAATCATGTATCCGGTTTTTAAGAAGCAAACACCCGAAAACACCGTCAAAGCCAAACCGACGATCGCGGCTTTAAACATCTGCACAACCGGCCCGGCCGCCCGGCCAACGATTATGGTCGAAGCAGAAGGAAAAAAGACCGCCCGAGCGTTTGATGTCGCGAAGGTATTCGCGAACGAAGAAGAAGCGAAAATCTATGCCGCAACCAATGCGATCACCGATGTAAAATTCGAGCTTCAATGACACCTCAAACGATTCTCGCCTATTTTCAAGACAGGCAGGCCGCAATCACACAATCGATCCGCGCGATCGTCGATATCGAATCGCCTTCGCGTGACGCGGAGCGAAGCAGGGTGGTCGTCGCGTGGATCGAAAATGAGCTACGAAATATCTCTCTCCATTTAGAGATCGAAAAAGTCGCCGCCGAAGATTTTGGCGAACATCTGATTGTCCGAGCGTTTCCGTCCGCAGAAAAGCCTGTTTTGCTGCTTGGCCATACCGATACCGTTCATCCCGTCGGCACAAATTGCGGAAACCCGACACGTATCGATGGCAATAAGTTTTACGGATGCGGCGTTTTCGATATGAAGGCCAACATTATATTAATGTTGGAAGCATTGCGATATTTCGCCGAATCCGGCACGAAACCTTCGAGGCCGATCACCATTCTGCTTTCGTGCGACGAAGAGGTCGGCAGCTATACGGGCCGCAAATTGGTCGAGGCCGAAGCGGCAAAATCTGAATTCTGCCTTGTCTTCGAGCCGTCGGCCGCCGGGCGAATAAAAACCGGCCGTAAAGGAACGGGAATGTTCGTCGTCAAAGCTCACGGTGTTCCCGCCCACGCGGGGCTGGAACCAGAGAAAGGGGCAAGCGCGATCCTTGAACTAGCAAGGCAGATCGAGAAAATACATTCGCTCAATAATCCCGAAATCGGCACGACGGCAAATGTCTGCGTCATCAAAGGCGGCACCACCTCGAACGTAATTCCCGAAAACGCCGAATGCTCCGTCGATGTCAGGTTCACAACAATGGAGGAAGCCGCCCGCATCGAAGCCGAGATCAAAAACCTGACGTCGTTCGACAGCCGTGTTACATTACAGGTCATCGGCGGCATCAACCGCCCGCCCATGGAACGGACCGATGCGGTCGTCGCTCTCTATAACAAGGCAAAAGGTTCAGCCGCCAGTTTCGGCTACGATCTCGGCGAAACACAGGTCGGCGGTGCCTCGGACGGCAATTTTGTCGGTGCATTAGGCGTCCCCGTCCTCGACGGCCTCGGCATCAGCGGCGACGGCGCTCATACATTGTATGAACATATTTTGCTCGATGACATAGCAAACCGTGCGACGCTGGTGACGATGATGTTGAAGGAAGATTAAAGAATAGGGAACAAATTGACGCAAGTTTGCCCTTGCCGCGTTAGCGTTGTCAGTGTCAGAACTAATGGCGATAGCGGCCATGTATTTCTTCGCCTGATAGAATATTCGTGATAAAGTATCGCTGAGGTGAAATCTATGACACCAACAGAAGTATTAGAAGAAATCCGAAAGATGCCGCCTACAGCGAAGCGTGAAATACTTCGCGAGCTTTCCGAGAATCTTGCGGAGCCTCAGCTTGATGGCTACAGCGAAAAGGAAAGGAAATTCATCGCATCAATGAAACAAAAAGGACTTATTTCACAAGTCCCGCTCCATCGCCCCGACACTAGGACGCGGCGCCGTTTCAAACGTATCACGTTAACGGGTGAGCCGATATCCGAGACCATCATCCGGGAGCGCCGGTAAATGCCTTCATTTTTTTTCGATACGAGCGCGATCATTAAACGCTACGTTAGAGAAACCGGCTCAGATTTCGTCGAAGAACTAGCCGAGCCGAGAAGCGGCAACATCATCATTTTGGCCGGCCTAACGCATGTTGAAGTTGCGGCGGCGATTGCTCGAAGATTAAAAGGCGGAAGCGTTACGAATACCGACGCCGCCGAATCCCTTGCCGCGTTCACGCACGATTTAGACAATCGCTACTTAACGGTCGACATAAGGCCGGATGTTTTGTCCGCCGCGATGAAAATGGCGACAAAACATGCTCTTCGCGGTTACGATGCCGTTCAATTGACAGCAGCGTTAGGTGTGAATACCGAATACTTGCTTCCGCTCTGCCTCCTGTTATCGTCGTTTCAGCAGATGGCGAGCTAAATAAAGCGTCGATTGCGGAGGGGTTGAGCGTAGAGAATCCAAACGATCACGACTCAGACAAAGACACTTAGTAATCTAGTTGCGAAGTTGCGGGTTTGGTGGAATATTATTGGATAGACTGCGGTTCGGCACGGGAAGAACAGATTTTCGTGGGTCTGACTTGAGAATTTGATCTCTCTTTTTCAAAGGTCTCCTGCTTCTAAAGAATTTAACAAAAATGAATGACGCATTTACTTTTAGCTTTATTGGTCTAATTGTCGCTATAATC
>JANMSP010000064.1:0-2441 GCA_031389475.1 Pyrinomonadaceae bacterium | reverse complement strand
TCTTCGACGGATTTTTTGCGTGATTCGGCAATGCCCGTGGTAAATCTTCCGTAATATTCATCGAGAATGGCGTTCGTAACTTCCCGCTGGCCTTCGCCCATCTGGGTTTTGGTATATTGGTCGGGAGCATTCTTGTACTTTGGGCCGATCTGGATCACGTCCATTTCGACGCCGAGCTTATCGAGCGAGCCTTTATAAAACATCGCCTCGGCAGCAAAACCGTTGATATAAAGATCGCCCGGCGGCGGCAAAAATATCTTTTCGGCGGCGGTGGCGATGTAATATTCCTTGTTCATGCCCATTTCCATATAGGCGTAAACCGGTTTGCCGGACGCACGAAAATCGGTGATTGCGTCACGCAGTTCGTCGGCCTTACCCCAGCCGATGCCGGGGAAATTTATATCGAGCATTACCGCTCTAACGCGGCTATCGACCTTTGCCTTACGGAGCTGCGTCAGCAACCCGGTAAAAGATTGCGGCTGGCTGATACCAAACGCTTTTGCTAGCGGTTCTTCGGGAGAGTAATCGGGAAGATCGCCTGAAATGCTAAGGGTCAGCACGCTGTTTTCAGGCACGCTCGGGCGGCCGAGCGATTCTGCCATCAACGCGATACCGATGACCGCGACCAAAAAAAGCGCGAAAACGACCGCGCCTACTATGAGTATTACTTTTGCTGTTTTTGAAGTTGCCATTGTTAAATTTTGATTAAGTTTGCGAGCCAATGAAGCGGTATTAACTATATAATACGCGAAAAAGCCGGAAAAGTTTGGAAAGCCGGATAATATGCGTAATGTTCTGGTTTCCGGCGATAAGCCACGCAATTTATAGAGTCAATTAAGGGTGGCTTTTTGTGGCCTTCGTGCCTTCACCTAGTGTCCTTTGTGTTAAATCTTCGGATTTTTAACACGGAGAACACGGAGTCAAGACCCAAACAACACAAAGAAGCAGTCAACGACTCAGCATTACTATTTAACTTCACAAACGATCAGATTTACTATCCCGAAAGCTTTGCGGCGAACTTCCACGATTTTCAGCCCTGATCTCTCTGCTAGTTCCGCAGTCGGGCGATTAAAATGATCGTCGATAAGCGCAACAGTCAACAAACTCAGGCCATCGAAAGCATATCCTAACAATCCCGGAGGCCTGACGTGTTCCAGCAGAACGACTTTCCCGCCCGGTTTTATTACTCTTCGCAATTCCGCAAACGCGGTTTCAGGCTTCGGGATCGAACAGAAAACTAATGTCGCAAATGCGGCATCGAATACGTTTGCGGCAAAAGGAAGATTTTGAGCGTCGGCCTGTGTCAGCACATTCGATCCGGCTTTCGATTTGGCAATCTCGAGCATCTTGATCGATAATTCGCTGGAAACCGCGTGTTTCGAGATTGGATAAAACTGAAAGTTCGCACCGGTTCCGGCACCAAGCTCAAGTATCGTTGAATCTTTTGGCAGCAGTGTCAGCGTTTCAGCCCGCCAACGTGAGAGAAAGCGTTTTTCAAATGGTGCGAAGACACGGTCATAAGCGTTTGCGAATTTGTTGTAAACCGGCTCCATATATTCATTCTACCGCAGACACTCTTAGGTCAGAAGCTATCAGTTATCAGCCATCACTTATCAGTTATTCCGGAGATAAATAATTCGGAATAACTGATAAGTGATAGCTGATAACTGATAATTAAATTCGCTTCACGGTTTGTGTCGAATAAGCCCTAATTTGAGCTGCTGCAGAGAGCGGGCATTTCGTTTTCATTAGTTTAAGGCTTATAGTTTTATTTCCGAATCGAAAGTATTATGGCTAAAAAAGGTGCAATTCTGATCTGCGACGACGAAGAGATCATGCGTGACGTGCTCGAAACGATCCTGTCGGCGGCGGGATACAAGGTCGATCTGGCAAAAACGGGCGAGGAAGCGCTCGAATGTTACTCGCAGCGGGCTTACGATGTCGTACTGATGGACGTTTCGATGCCCGGAATGGGCGGATTGACCGCGCTTGAAGAACTGATAAAGCTTGATGCGGAAGCGGTAGTTTTGATGATAACGGCCTACGCGACTTTCGATACGGCGATCTCCGCGTGGGAAAAAGGAGCGAACGGCGTTATTCGCAAACCGTTCCAAAATGAGCAGATTATTGCTCTGGTTGCGAAAGGTATTAAAAAGCGGCGGAAGGAAGAGGAGCATCAGACGCTTCGCCACGTTATGAGCCGCTCGGTCAAACGCGATGCGATTGTCGGCCGTTCGGAAAAGATGGAAGAGATCTTCCGGCTGGTTGACCGTGTAGCACCGGCACGTTCGACAGTTTTGATCACCGGCGAAAGCGGCACAGGCAAAGAGCTAATGGCCAAAGCCATCCACGAAGCCAGCCCGCGTGCCGATAATCCGTTTGTTGTTGTAAACTGTCGAACGTGCCGGTGCTACACGGTCAACCAGCCGGAAGATCTCTTC
>JANMSP010000041.1:0-4088 GCA_031389475.1 Pyrinomonadaceae bacterium | reverse complement strand
AACAGCAACGGGTTCAATGTTAGAGAGCAGGCTTTCGGCTTAAGCGGCGACCGTCCGGTTCCGGGAGATTACGATGGCGATCTGAAAGCCGATCTTTCGGTGTTCAGGCCTTCGAATGGGACGTGGTATCGTGCGAACAGCGGCAACGGAAACTTCGTCGAACAGCAGTGGGGCTTGAACGGCGACATTCCGGTCAACGCCGATTACGATGGTGACAACAAACAGGACTATGCCGTATTCCGCCCGTCGGCGGCAAGCTGGTATATCCTAAACAGCTCGAACGGAAGCTATAACTTCCGCTCGTTCGGATTAACAGGCGACGTTCCCGTTCCCGGAGACTACGACGGAAACGGCTCGGACGACATCGCTGTATTCAGAAACGGTTTCTGGTACATCATCCGCTCGGCACAGGTGTTTAGCGAAACCCAATTCGGCCTAGCGGGCGATACGGCGATTCCGGCGAAGTAATCGTTGAGAGTTCACGCTTCTTAAGTTCTGAGTTCAAACTTTAGTTTGTCTTGTGGCTTAACCAAGGAGCACGCTGAAGCGTGAACTCAGAACCCCGACTGGAGCGCGAGCGTCCCGCTTGCCAGCGAGTCTTCGAAGCGAACGCCTTTTATGGCATTCTACGATTTTCGCGGCAACGTAAAGCGTTCGCGGACTCCGCCGGCAAGCGGGACGCATGCGTTCCAATCATTTCAAAGATCAGGTCTCAGGCACTTCTTCGCCTTTCATGTTTCGAGATTAGCGCGGTCTTCGGTTCGGCGTATACAGCGGAATGGATGAAAACGGGTGAATGGAATGAAACGAATGAAACGAATGATTTGGATGATCCGTTAGTCAATATCGCACAGAGCGGGTCGTCAATTTCTCATCGACTCTTTACGCGTTTTATGTAGCCCCCGGCAACGGTCTTGGAGACCTTGGAATGTGAGTAGCCGACTCCCGTTTTTAGTTGGGGGGTTTGGTGTGAAGATCGCAGAAATCGTGCGGCTCGTCGCCTTCCCGGAACGACTTTAGCTGCTTCTTCGGACAATTTCGGGTGGCGCGAAGGCCGGACACCGGACATAGCTCGACAGTGGTGAATCCGGGAGCGGTTCCGGCTGGTGTCGAAGTATCGGACTTTTGATTTTGGCTCTCTTCCCAAGTCTCGTTTATCGGTGTCGGAGAGGTCGCGGGGCTGATTTCCACACTCGCATCGATCACCTCATCGTCAACGGGGATAAGGGTTTTATTCGGAACGGTGCCGCCCACAAAGAATTCTACGCGGCGAAATTCCGCCGGCACATCGGTCACGAAGATCTCTTTTATCTCGGGCGGCTCTGCGGTTTCCCATATCTCAGAATCTGGATAATCAGGAGTCTTTTTCGCATCGGGCGTAGGTGTCGGCGTTGCGGCGGCGGGCATTGACTCCATTCCATCCAACTCGCGGATCAGCGACCCGTTACGGATATCGATCTCGGCCTTCCGCAGATTTCCCGGCATTTGCCAGTCGCCGTTCCAGTCCGGATTCATTTTAAGCGCGGCCTGCATAAAATCCGCCCAGATCGGCATTGCGGAATCCGAGCCTTTCATCCCCAGATCGTCGCCATCGTCGAATCCGACATATACGACGGTGACCAGTTCCGGCGTAAAGCCGACAAACCAGCCGTCCCGCGAAGTCCCCGTTTTACCGGCAAATGCGGTCTTTCCGGCAACATTTTTAAAGCCCCAGGCCTGTGCCTCGGCGGCCGTCCCTCGGTTGATCACGTCCTTCATTATATCGTCCATAATGTAGGCGACATCGGGCCGGAGGACATTTTTCCGGTCAGGCACTGGAGCGGCAATAGTGCGGCCTTCGCCGTTTGTAACCTTCGTTATCGGCATTGGAAGCGTTCGGTCGCCGAGATTCGCGAACATCGTATATGCCGTCGCGACCTGTAAAGGCGTGGCCTCGGACGTGCCAAGCGCCATCGACGGATAAGCTTTGTCAACCTGCGGCATTCCGGCCTTCGTTGCAAAGTTCATGACCGTGCCGATATTGACCTGCATTCCGAGATCGACGGTGATAACGTTCTTACTTTTTACCAGGGCATCCCGGAGGGTAATCTCCGTATTCGAGAAGGTGTCGCCGTAGTTGTTCGGTGAATAGCTATCCTTACCGAATCCAAAGACCTTCTTATCATCCTTTAAAACACTCGCCGCCGTGAATAGCCGCGAAGATGAGCCATAGGGTGAATTCAATGCGGCCGCGTAAACGAAAGGTTTGAAAACCGAACCCGGCTGGCGCTCGGCATTTGTTGCCCTGTTGAATTGATTCTCCTGGTAATCGCGGCCGCCTACCATTGCGACGATCTCGCCGGTCTTGGGCCGAATTGCGACGAGGGCGGCGTTCAGATTACCCTTCGGCTTTTTCGGAAAGTATTTGTCCAGCTTTTCCAGCCGCTTGCTGACCATCTCATAAGCGAGCCCCTGCAAATCGGGATCGATTGACGTGTAAACCCTTAAATGCTGCAATGCTTCGGGATCGCTGACTATTTTCGGCAGTTCCTCAATCGCGTAATTCGAAAAATAGGGCATTCCCTGCAAGTCCTTCCTGCTCGAAACCGGATTGAGTTCGAGTGGTGCCGAACGGGCAGCCGCGTGCTGCTGCTCGGGTATTTCACCTACTTCGAGCATAGAATCGAGAACTTGATTGCGCCGCTCCGCAACTTTTTCGATATTTTTATAAGGGTTGTATCTGTTCGGGCTGCGAATAATACCCGCGAGAAAAGCGGCTTCAGCAAGCGTCAGTTGCGAAACGTCCTTGCCGAAATACACGTTCGACGCCTCGCCGACACCATATATCGAAACGCCCGATTGCTGGCCAAGATATATCTGGTTTGCATAGAGCGTGAAGATCTCCTCTTTCGTCAGCCGCGTTTCGACGATCAGCGACATATAGGCCTCGGTGACCTTTCTTTCCAGCGTGGGATCGTTCGTCAGCAGCAAATTCTTGACGAGCTGCTGTGTGATCGACGAGCCGCCCTGATTCGAAAGGGGTGAATCTTCCTCGTTCTCATACCGCTTCCACAGAGCCCTGGCAATACCGCGAAAGTTCACTCCGTAATGCTCAAAAAACGCGCGGTCTTCGGTGACCGTGATCGATTTGACCAAATGCGGCGGCAGATCGTTGAATTTGATGGTTTTACGCCTGCCATCGCCCTCAGCGGCAATGGTACTTAGCTGTTTCGGCTCGAGCGATGTACCGTTTGTTTCCGCGTCAACATCCGTATCTAAGATCTTTGCGACCGATTTTCCATCCTTCGAAAAACTCACATCCAGTGCGTGAAAAGCCTTTGTACCGTCCAATATGCCCGTAATGCCGGGTTCGATCATTAAACGTCCGTTTTCAACCGAATAGCGGCTGCGAGATGCGTCGGCCCGGTTATTCTTCTCGATATACGCCGCCGATTTAAGGTAGGCCACAAGTTCGGGCAGTGTGATCTTTTCGCCGGTGCGGAGCGTTTTCGGGGCCGAATAAATGCCCGCCGATGGAGTAAAGACTTCCCCGCTCAACAATCTTCGGTCAATACGGTCCGAAAATTCGAACCAATAATAGGTGAGCGCGAAAAGGCTGCCAAGTAGGATCACACACGAAAGGAAGACGGTCCACGGATTGACTAACATTCGAAATGCCCGCCGGAACCGCGTCGGAGGCGGCGACTGATACGAGGCCAACCGGCGTGAGTTAGCCCAGCCTTTCGGTGGAAGTTTCGCACTCTTAGTTTTTACTTCGATTTGCTTAGGCATTCCGGGATCTCGCGCTATAGGATTAGTGAGGTTTTAGTTTTTAGCAGTTGCCCTGTAAAATTCTATAGGGTTATAGGTCTCGATGTCCACACAATTATATACATGAAAATACTCGTCACCGGCGGCAGCGGATATTTGGGGACGCATGTCCGTGAATTTTTTGATGCGGATGATTTTTCACGGCGCTCCGGATTCGATCTGCTGAATGCTCGAGATGTGATGGCAATCGGTGAATACGATGTCGTTATTCACCTGGCAGCGCATCTTGATAAGTCACCGGAAGCCGCGGAGCAGGTTTTTTTAACGAACGTCGAAGG
>JANMSP010000032.1:0-4760 GCA_031389475.1 Pyrinomonadaceae bacterium | reverse complement strand
GATATTTACGGAAAGTGTGGCTTCGCCGTCCGGGCATTCGAGCCGCGCGTATCGCGGCAGGGAATCGACGATCAATCTTAGGCCGAGCTTTTGGTAAAATTCGACCGTCTCAACCGGCTTTTCCGAAAAGATCGTGACCTGATTGAGGTTCATTATTTGGCTTTTAGCTCGTTAAGGACTTTTTGAGCGTCATCCTTATATTGGCTTTCCGGGTTCTTTTCGAGAACGAGCGAGAGATACGCAACGGCGTCTTCTTTTAATTTCGCCGGAGCAAATTTGTCCTTTTCCTTTTCCAGTTTGAGATTAACCTTCTGTTTGCCTTTGTTTTCGGAGAGATAATAACTGCTCATTCCTGCGAGGAAGAGAAATTCTTCAATTTTTGAAAATTCGGGATAGGCGGCGTAAGTTTCTTCGAACCGCATTATTACGCCTTTGTAAGCTTTCTTTAAAGTAAACGCCTGCCGCGCGACATCGAGGTTGTGTTTGGCGTCCAGTTCCAACAGCGGATCGCGTTCGATAGCCGGATCGATATTACGTTGAGCAGATGCCGAGCTGCCGACAGCAAATAAAAAGATAAGGGCAATTGAGGCGAAGAAAAGATTTGTTTTCATAACAATTAACAGATGATGTTTAAGCGGGAAAAGTTTTCCGCCCGAAGTTCTGAGTTCAAGCTGAAGCTTGAACTCAGAACTTTATTTCGAACCGTATTTTCCAATTATTGCTTCAAGTTTCTTAGCCGTTTCTACCGGCCAATGAGCCGGCGCCGTAAAGATCGCATTTTTTATCGCATTGCGATACTGATTCGGCGTTTCTTTATTTGCAACTCGTTTGACCGCATCTTTCAAAATCAATTGAGCGTTGCGGACATTCTTATTCAAATATTCGATGACCATATCGACCGTTACATCGTCGTGGCCTTCGTACCAGCAATCATAATCGGTAACAAGCGCGAGAGTAGCGTAGGCGATTTCTGCTTCGCGGGCAAGCTTTGCTTCCTGCAGATTCGTCATGCCGATGATGTCCATTCCCCACCCGCGGTAAACGTTCGATTCGGCTTTAGTCGAAAACGCCGGCCCTTCCATGCAAAGATATGTGCCGCCGCGATGCGTCTTTACGCCGACGGTTTTGCACGATTCTTCCAGAATATCGCCGAGCTCGCTGCACACCGGATGGGCGAAAGTGACGTGGCCGACGATGCCTTCGCCGAAGAATGTAGATTCTGTCGCTCGAGCCCGCGTACGGTCGAAAAATTGGTCTGGGATAACCATATCGGTCGGGGCATATTGTTCCTGAAGCGATCCGACTGCCGAAACCGAAAGAATGTACTCAATGCCGAGCAGCTTCATCGCATAGATATTCGCTCGATACGGAACCTCGGTCGGCAAAAACTTATGCCCTCGTGCGTGACGCGGCAAGAACGCTACCGTAACGCTTTCCAGTTCGCCGAGAATAAAAGCATCCGAAGGTTTGCCGAAAGGCGTGTCAACCTCGACCTCTCTGACATTCTGTAATTCCGGCATCTGGTAAAGTCCGCTGCCGCCTATGATTCCGATGTTTACTTGTTCCATTATTAATTGCTTTGACTAATCACTTTTTTTAAGCATATACAAGACGCCCTTTTGGCTTAGGAATCACGCGCCCAACTTCAGTAGCGGTTTCTATCCACTCATGCACAATTATCTCGGCATTCGCCAAAGCTTCCTGATATGTCTCACCGTCGGCCATACATCCCGGCAGCTCCGGCACCTCGGCGACAAATGCTTGATCTTCTTCACTCCAATAAATAATTATTTCGTATTTATTCATCGCTTGCTCCTAATCGATAATTTAATATCACATTTCGAATCTGTTTAACTTGACAGGCCTCTGCCTTACTGCCTTTCGGTTGGATATTAATTATTTCCTCAACCCCACTCTTAGAAAAGATGTGATGACTGCCTTTGATCCGCTCTGAGAACTCTAACGAAATCATGAGTTTGCAGAGTTCGCCAAAATCTATATTTGCATCAGAGTCGCCTAACAATACTCTTGTGCGCATCTTCTCAGTTTTCGACATTTTTCAGCCTTCAATTTCCAATTATCGGCGGCATCGCGTCAACTCAGAAAAAAGATGCGGCACGGTAGTTAAATACCGCCCCGCATCTTGTGGTTAATAATTCATTGATATCACGGAAAGCTGATCGTGTTAATTTTTTCTTGGTGCAGGCCTTGCCGCATTTGATGACGAATTTGCCGTGTTAGTATTTGAACTTCTAGCTGGCTGAGGCGGTGCTTGGCCCAGTTCGCCTTTGGGAGACATTTCCATTGGCGGCATCTGCTCCTGCTGTTTTTTCATTATTTCCTGCATTTGCTCTTCGGTGACTTCAGGCACGGTGAAATCTTCGGGCACCTTAATATTGTTGCTAGCCACGATCTCATCCAAAAGAGCCTTTTCCTTATCCGTTTGGAGTTTCGAGCGAACATAGGCTTTTATCGGCATATCGCGTCCCTGCGGATTCGCGGGGTCTTTGAATGTGGTGCCGATCAGAATGTGGCGGGCGTCGTAGGTTTCCGTCGGCTGTCCGCTCGGGTCTTTGCCTCCGCCTTTCTTTTCGAGCTTGATTATGTGGTATCCGAAATCAGTCTCGACAACATTCGGGGAAACCTGTCCCGGTTCCAAGGCAAGAGCGGCTTGCTCGAACGGAGCTACCATTTTGCCTTTCGTGATGTCCTTATAAATTCCGCCCTGCGGCTTGCCTTCGGGGTCTTTATTGCCCGGATCTTCCGAGAATTCATTCGCTAATGCTGCAAAATCTTCACCGGCTTTCGCACGATTCAGGATTTCTTCCGCCTTTGCTTTCTTCGTTTCCGTATTCAGTTCAGGATGCTCTGCGATATACTTAGCAATCTCTTCGTCGGTTACTTCAGCTTTATCTTCGAGTTTTTTCGAGTAAAGGCGGGCAAGGAACTGGGCCTGCTGCAGTTTGATCTGCAAGTCAACTTTCGCCTTGAAATCCTTCGGCAGTTCGCCGGCAGCAGCCTTTTGGTCAAACTCTTTCTCGTAAATCTCGATCTTCGCGAAAAAATCGCGGGCCTGCGTTTTCTCTTCTTCCGAGATTTCGCGGTCCTTCATTTGAGGATTTCCTTCCTTGAGTATTTTTACCTTCGCGTCCAAAAACTTCTGAAATTCGGCCGCACGATCCTCTTTGCCAAAACCGATCTTGTCCTTCAGCGAAGCGAAGAATCCCGAAGCCGGCTGTTCACCCTCTCCCCAAAATTCCTTTACGCGGTCTTGGGTAATAAAACCGAACGGCGGCATCGGGCCTTTGTCCTTATTAATTTCCCGGTCGTAATTGACGGCGATAACTTCGGAACGGATGTTTTCCATTTCCTGTTTGTTGGTCGGGTCGTTCGTCAAACCGTCTTTTTGTGCTTGGCTGGCAAACGCGAGAAGCTGCTTCAGACTTTCAAGCTGCTGCTTTTTTAATTCCGGATCTTCCGCGAACCGCTTCAGGGCCATCGGGTTGGTTTTCGCCACGTCTGCTAGCAGCATCTCAACCTCTTCCTTACTGATACTGTTAAAAGAAGCGGTAGAATGCTGGCCGCCAACCTTGTTTTTCCAAACTACGAGGCCGGCCCCGATTCCGAGAACAACCAATAATAAAATCAGGCCCTTTGTTAAATTACTCAATGTCAAAATCCTCTCTTATGCTAAATCTATTCGGATACCGCTTGCCAAAATGCCAAACGGATACTATAACAAAAATTCGTCCTTGGCGGAAGCCTGACCGTCAGGGAGGGCTTTCTTTAGCGCCGACCTTAAAGAAAGCCCTCCCTGACGGTCAGGCGTCCGCCTTTTGAACCAGTTCCAAAAGTACACCATTCGCCGAGCTCGGATGAACGAACGCCACCAAACAGCCTTCCGCTCCGATCCGCGGGCTTTCGTCAATTAAACGCATTCCCTGCGATTTTAGTCTCGCGAGCGATGCTTCGATGTCTTCAACGTCAACCGCTATATGGTGAATTCCCCCGCCGCGTTTTTCTAAAAACTTACTGATCGGTGAATCTTCACTCGTCGGCTCAAGCAGCTCAATGCGGCTCTCGCCAATCGGCAGCATCGCAACGCGTACCTTTTGATCCTCTACAACCTCAGTATGAACATTCTCCAAACCGAGAGCATCGCCCCAAAATTTAAGAGCTTCGGAGATGTCTTTCGTCGCAATGCCGAGATGATTGATTTTCATTAGGATTTTAGGATTTCCTCAACGGCTGAATATGGATCCTTTGTTTTCCGAGCAATCTCCATTGAAAGCACGTCTAATCGTTCGCTCGTTCCATTTTTATTAAGAACGTCAGCCAATAGTCGTTCCTGCAAAAGCTCCAGCAGCCGCCACCTGGCGATCGCGTGTTTCCTGGTTAAACTTGCATCGCCTTCCTTTTGAAACGCGTAATAACTTTCGATGGCTTTTGCTAAATCTTCGATGCCTTTATTCTCGGTCGCAACCGTTTGAACGATCAGCGGAAACCACATGTCGGGACGATGGGCTAAGTTGAGAAGCGATTCGAGTTCTTTCTGTGTCCGTAAAACACCGTCGCGGTCGGCTTTGTTAATTACGAAAACGTCGCCGATCTCCATTATTCCGGCCTTTATCGCCTGTATGTCGTCGCCCATACCCGGGACGAGAACGACCACAGAGACATCGGCCGTCTTGACGATCTCGACCTAATCCTGGCCGACACCGACTGTTTCGACGATTACCTTGTCGAAGCCTGCTGCGTCG
>JANMSP010000011.1:0-3581 GCA_031389475.1 Pyrinomonadaceae bacterium | reverse complement strand
CGTGTCGTCAAGTTTTTTAAAATAATGAATTGGCACAAGCGCAATATCTTCAACCAGTTGCAACACCCAAGCAACTTTCTTGGCTTGATTTCCGTTCAAAGAATCCAAAAACTTTTCAACCGGACAATCGCCCTTCTCAGTTTTATAAAAAATGATTTCCTGAACTCTTAAAAGTTAGCAAATATGTGAACTTTTGTAAATGCGGAACGCGAATTTGCGATTCAATGACAAAGGCAGAAACGGCATCGTGAGTCAGCATATTAGCTACTGGAACGAATGTGGATACAGAATTGCCCGAACGTAGGAGAAATTCGAGCAATTTGTTTCAGAACAAACTTGTTAATTTTTGGGATTCTTAATTCTGATGTTTTCAATCCGTTTCGCTTCAGCCATTTTTACGATTTCTTGAACGACATTCTTTTCGTCTAAATCGAATTTTTTCTGTTCAGAAATACCGATTGGTCCTTGATTGCAAGCACAAGGTGCGTATGACATATTTACGCCTTGAGCAATTAGCGGGGTTACATTATTAGCCGTAACTTCGCCAGCAAAATTAAAGCCGGTTGAGCCTCCAGTATCCTCTACGTAAGCATACAGGCAGTTCGTTCCAACTCGAAAGCCCGCGGGATTGGTGTAGTTAATAGTATAAGGAGTCGTATTATGATTTCCCTGAGATGGTGGCAAAACAGTATTTAACTGTGAACGCAAATACATTTGGATAGAGTCGTCGGAACGGACACTTCCCGTAATTCTCGGTTGGGAATATCCTTGTGGCAGACAAAAACATTTTCTGTAAATTGCGTAGCCTGTGTTTATTGCATTAGTTCCAGTCGCAATTGGGGGATTGCCAAATGCACTAATCCAAGTTGATGAATATGTATTCGTTCCGATTACTAGATTTAGTGCTGAAGACCATCCCACAGGAGGTGGTGCAATAACCCATGAGTTTCCGGGCGTTCCAGCGGTTGCGGGATAAGTTGCAAGTTTTATCCAATATCTTTCGGTTGCAGTTGATGCAGTTGGGAACGTTGTCCAATTTGGGTAATCGTAACCTGTATTTAACGGAAGTGTTCCTGCAAATACGGAATTACCTAAAGTTATTAACATTAGAATTGGTATTGCTAAATTTCTTTTTCTTTTCATTTTTTAATCTCCTAAATTTGTATTTTCAAAGCTACAAACATCGTGCTTGTTTATAAGTGCTTATTTCGTTCAAAACGTAACAATCTTTAGGAAAAGTTTTTTGAAAACCAAACTATCCTTTTACCTTTCTTGCTGAATGAACGCTCATTCATTTATAATAATTTCAACTAAAATTTCATCAAAAAAGAAAATTTAAAACTATGTTGAATATCGGAAAAGCCTCTGTTTTGGGAGCGGGAACAATGGGTGCGGCGCATCTTTCTAATGCGGTGAGCGTTTAGACATCAAACTCCAAGGAAGCCGAATAAATATTAGAAGCAAGATGATTTTTGTCAACTAAATTAAGAGATAATTGATAATACCCGAAATGGGTGCTAAGATACCCAAGTTGGGTGTGCAAATGTTATCAAATTATAATAAAAAACATCGGTCATTGATTGATGCGCTTTTTTCTTCGGTTCGTAAGAAAGTGCTTGGGGTGTTGTTTGGTAATCCGGGTCGGAGTTTCTTTTTTAATGAGATTGTTGCATTAGTGAGTTCCGGCACAGGGGCTGTGCAGAGAGAATTGGAAAGACTTTCCGACAGCGGGTTGGTTACAATTTCGCAAGTAGGAAATCAAAAACATTATCAAGCCAATCCCGATTCACCGATATTTGAAGAATTATGCTCATTGATTAGAAAAACAGTCGGTTTGGTCGAACCTTTGAAAGACGCTTTAGAATCGTGCCGGGAAAAGTTGCGGCTCGCATTAGTTTTCGGCTCGGTTGCCAAAGAGTCCGAAAATGCTTATAGCGATGTAGATTTGCTGATTGTTTCGGATAAAATGATTCTCGAAGATGTTTATGTTTTATTAAGCGATGTCGAGAAGGATTTGGCGAGAAAAATTAACCCGACCATTTACACAAAAGCCGAGTTTGAGACGCGGCTCCAAAGCAAAAATTCTTTTCTGATGCGAATATTAAAAGGAAAAACTATTTTATTGGTTGGCGAATTACCCGATGACTATTGAGCATTTACAAAATCTGGAACGCATCAATCAACTCAAAGCCGAGATTCCGTCAAAGGAAGAATTTAACGGTTTGATTATTTCGGGGCAAAGACGTTTGAAGGATGCGGAAAATAAAAGTTTAAGTCTGGAAAGCCGTTTTGATCTGGCTTATAATGCAACCCACGCTCTTTCTCTCGCCGCGCTCCGTTGGCACGGTTACAGGTCGAATAATCGGTATCTGGTTTTTCAATGTTTGGAACACACAGCCAATCTTCCGTCTGAAAAATGGCGTGTGCTTGATAAAGCTCATAAAAAGCGTAATTTGGCAGAATATGAAGGCGTTGTAGATGTTGATTCAGCTTTGGTTGACAGCATTATTCGTGTTGCCCGTGAAATTGAAGAAAGTATTTTAGCTTTTGGTGAGCCTGAAATCGGTTGGGCGGAATGAAATAGCAATACTCTAGATTTTTATAAAACGATTGATTAAAATCATTAACCCTCTTGCTGAATGAGCGTTCATTCATTTATAATCCTTTCAACTAAATTTTTATCTAAACACAGGAAAAATAAATATGCTGAATATCGGAAAAGCCGCTGTATTGGGAGCGGGAACAATGGGCGCGGCGATTGCGGCGCATCTTTCAAATGCAGGGATTCCAACGCTTTTGCTGGACATTGCGCCGCCGGATGCGGACGACAATAAATCATCACGCGATAAAATCGTGAAATCTTTGTTTGAAGCGGCGAAGAAGTTGAAACCTGCGCCTTTTATGTTAGCGGGAAATGCGAATTTGATTGAAATCGGCAATTTTACCGACGATATGGCAAAGCTCAAGGATTGCGATTTCGTGATCGAAGCGGTTGTCGAGCGTTTGGACATCAAGCATAAACTTTTTGCCGAGGTCGAAAAGCATCGCAAGCCGGGTTCGGTGATCGCTTCAAACACGAGCGGAATTCCGATTGCTTCGATTGCCGAGCCGTTTTCGGATGATTTCAAAAAGCATTTTGTCGGCGTGCATTTCTTTAATCCGCCGCGTTATATGAAGTTGGTGGAAGTAATTCCGACCGCTGAAACTGATGGCGAAGTGGCTTGCAGTTTGTCGGGTTTTCTCGATGTCAGGCTTGGCAAAGGCGTTGTTCCGGCAAAGGATCGTCCGAATTTTATTGCGAATCGCATCGGTGTTTATTCGATTATGGCGGTTTTGGACGAGATGATTAAGCAAGGGTTTACGCCGACCGAGGTTGACCAAATGACCGGAAAAGCTATCGGACACGCTTCGAGCGCGACGTTTCGCACTTCGGATTTAGTCGGTTTGGACGTTACGGCGCACGTCGTCGGCAATCTTTATCCGGCAATCCCTGATGACGAAGACCGCGAAGTTTTTCAAACGCCCGAATTGATCAAGACTTTGATGGAAAAGAAAATTTTGGGCGACAAAACCAAAGGCGG
>JANMSP010000008.1:0-32517 GCA_031389475.1 Pyrinomonadaceae bacterium | reverse complement strand
TGCAGTGTCGAGAGTACAAGGTGACCCGTAAGCGCGGCCTTGATGGCGATCTCGGCCGTCTCAAAATCACGGATTTCGCCGACAAGGACGATGTTCGGATCCTGACGCAGGAACGAGCGAAGCGCGGCGGCAAAATTCAATCCGATCTGCTCCTTCATCTGCACCTGATTGATGCCCTGAAGGTTGAATTCGACCGGATCTTCGGCCGTCATGATATTAGTTTCCGTCGTGTTCAACGTTTGAAGGGCCGAGTAAAGCGTATTCGTTTTACCCGAACCGGTCGGTCCTGTAACCAAAACCATTCCGTACGGATTCGCGATCGCCTTTTGAAATTTCACCAAACTCTCGGCTTCAAAACCGAGCTTGGTCATATCGAGCATCAGCTTGTCTTTATCGAGCAGACGAAGCACTACTTTTTCACCGAAAAGCGTCGGCAGCGTCGAAACTCGGAAATCGAGTTCGCGTGAACGCTCGTCGATCTTTACCTTGATCTTGATACGTCCATCCTGCGGCAACCGTTTTTCGGAAATATCGAGCTTCGCCATGATTTTAAGGCGTGAGATCAGCGGATCGCGGATCTTTAACGGGGGATGCATGACGTCGTACAAAACTCCGTCGATACGAAACCGGATGCGAAAATCCTTTTCGTACGGCTCGACGTGAATATCGGACGCTCCGCGGCGAAGCGAATCGACCATCAAAATATTGACAAGGCGGACGACCGGAGCATCTTCACTGGCTCTTGCAAGCGTCGCCAGATCGATCTCATCGTTTTCCTGAATAAGCTCGAACTCCGCGTTGCTTTCATCGGCATTCTCGAACTCGAAACTGCCCAGCGAGACATCGAGGTCGGTATCCGACAAACCTTCGGGGCCCTTTCTCGCGCCAGTTTTCCCGTTGCCGTTGCCGCCGTTTTTGCTGTTTTTAGAACCGGCTTTGTCCGTTTCAAATACGGCCGCATCGAAGATATCGATCTGATTCGAACCGCCGTAATATTTCCCAACCGACGTCTGAATCGATACTTCGGATGCGATAACGGGCTCGACATTAAATCCGGTCATGAATTTAATATCGTCCATCGCGAATACATTGGTCGGGTCAGCCATCGCCAGCGTCAGCGTCGCTCCGACTTTCGATATCGGAAGCACCGTGTATTTAAGGGCGACTTCCTGCGAGATAAGTTTTATGACGGAATCTTCAATATGAAAGAGGTCGAGATTGATAGATGGTACGCCGTATTGTCGCGACAGCACTGCGGTTATAACATCGTCCGAAATTATCCCGAGCTTAACAAGATTATTTCCGAGCCGGCCGCCGCTTGTACGCTGGTAATCAAGAGCTTCACGCAATTGCTGCGGAGTCACCAAATTTTCGCGGACAAGAATTTCCCCAAGTTTCACTGACATTGCTTTTTCGGTTTTGGTCCTTTGTTTGTTCTCACCCAAAAGGAAAGGCGGGGCGAATGATAAAAGGTTTAATTAAATTTAGAGAGGTCGCAAAAGCAACAGTGATTAACACTGTTGAATCACAATAATAGATGTTTAACCCGAATGTGTCAAGAAATCTTTTTGATTTGTTTTGACCGAAAATAAGGCAATGTACTGTATAGAGGGAAGAATTGAGCTTTCAGATATGAGATTTTAAATCTCAAATTTTCTAATTTCAAAATTGCAGAAACAGAACTACTTCGGCTCGTTCATCTGTTTTTTTATTTGGACGATAAATGACCGGACAGCCGTCGATTCGGCGCTTTCCGGAAAGAGGATGAGAAATTCTTCGTAAAGTGCAATTGCCTCTTTATATTTCTTTTGCTGTTCGTAGATTAGCCCGAGAAGCTGGTAAACGACCGCACCGTCGGGAGAGCTCGAAAGTTGTTTGACGGCGGCCGACAAATTCTTTATTGCCTGGTTATAATTTGCGGATTCCTGCTCCAGATCACCATTCAGCCCGAAGCCTTCAGCCTTTTCCTTGTAAAGCAAACCGAGGCCTGTATATGCTTCAGGCTGAAAGCCCTTACCTTCACTTATTGCCCTCTTAAATGCCGCGATCGCCTTCGCTTCATCACCGGATGAAACAAAAACCCGGCCTTCGATGGCTGACGCTTCCGAAATTCCCGGGCTGGCTTTTCGTGCATTGCGAATAGCATTATCAGCTTTTACGAAGTCTCCCGTTTCCGCGTAGATCCGGGCCAGCCCAATATAGGCATCGGCATACTTAGGCCTCAGTTTAATGGCTTTTTCGTATGCCGCAATTGCTTTTTCGCGATCCAACGTTGCTTGAACTTCCGCCAGTTGAAACGCCAGTTCAGCTTCGTCGGAAGTCTCGGTAAGAGGAATTTCGACATTGCCTTTTTGCGTCGGCAGCAAAGGTTTCAAAGCTTCCTTAAATCCATCGGCACGGACGCGAATCGTATGTTTACCGGGAGAAACGCTCGAAATAGTAATTTTTCCGGTGTCGTCGGTTTTCCCGTATTTCACGCCATTCATCCAAACGGTCGCTCCGACTTCGGTGATTACGGTAACGCTGCGGGATTGCGGTTTTAGCGCCGTCTTTCGGGCTTGCGCCTGTAACGAACTTGATACAAATGCGGCACAGAGAATCAGCACCGCCAGCCTAGCGAAGATATTGAAATTGCCTTTTCTTGTATTCATTTGCTCTGCCTAAAATCCCTTGCAACTACGTCTTTATCCTTAAAAATCCCGTCAGCCTACCGCTAATACTACCAATTAGAGTGATAAACCGCCAAAACTATTGCCCGGTTTCCATTTCAGACTTGATTTTTCTATCGGTGAAACTATAATGGAATGTTCGTGGCTGGGTAGCTCAGCTGGTTAGAGCGCGGGATTCATAACCCCGAGGTCGGGAGTTCAAGTCTCCCTCCCGCCACCATTTTTTAGCGGTCAGACGGCCTTTTTTTAACAGGCCGTCTTTTTGTTTTTACGAAGGCTCACTCAGGATCGGCAATGCTAAATTGGTTTTCAGCATATCGCCGATTCTCTCGATCTTAAAATCCGCCGGCGGATATCGAGAAGTTTGAGCTTTGTCGAGAGCGTAGTGGCCCTGCACTGGAAATACGGTCGTAACGCGATCTCCCCATATATCTTTCACCGCCGAAAGAATTCGCAGTTTGTCATCTACCAACACGTATTGACGCGCCGGATAGCGGTGCTCGACGTCTGCAAGTTCTTTTTCTTTATGAATATATATCAGAATGTTCCCATCGACCGCGCTAAAAAGGCCGGACGATTCGATTTTGCGCGGCTGAAAAACAACGTCGCCATCGGTAAGTATCACAACTGGGCCATATTGTTTAAAATGATCCAGAACATCCAGTGAATTCGGAAAAAGACGATTGGCAAATGGATAGTTGATCAGAAAGGTCGAAACGGCCAGCAAATGAGAATCGTAAGGATTTGCAAGCCTGTAACGTTGTAGTGCTCCGAGATAATCCGCGTAACCCAGCTCCGTACGCAGCGTCTCGAAAATATCCCAGTAATGATTGCTTCGCTCACTTCCGACCTCACCTTCCAAAAACGTGCGAAGATCTTTCGTGACGCGGTCGTTATCGAGTAAAGTATTGTCCACGTCAAATAGAAATACAGTCTCGTGTTGTTTCATATCTTCCATTTATTTCCGATGATTTTAATGCAGGAAACCTTGAATAATTAAAGCAGGTTTTTCTGATACGCAATACTTCTTAAATATCCGTGTGCGTTCGCGAATCGTGTGAGTTTCATAACGATTTTATTGTTTTCTCGATGTCTTTGTGTAAAATCTCAACGATCTCGCCTGACTTGATTTCCAGCAAAACTCGAAAAATTGAGTCAATCATCTCAAGGTGTGTAGGAAGGCGATTGTTAAGAGCTCGCAGAACTAAAATTGAGATTCTTCGTTTCGACAGGTTTTGTTGACTTTTGATGTTAGAATCCGCAGTGAGCATCACATCGAACCCATTTTGTTCAGCTAAAGTGAGAAGTTCTCCATTTAAAGCATCGGCCCAATTCATTTCCTGCGTCGTCGCAACCTCATAATCCGTCAAATGATTCTTGAGGCGGCGATCCAAATTATGATCGAGAAAAATCTTCAATTTGCACCGACTTCTTTTATCAGCGATTTTTCAGCCAATTCCAGGACTGCAACTGCGTGCTCGCGGGTAATAGGCGGAAAACCTTCCAAAAAATCTTCCAAACTATCTCCGCCTTCCAGGTAATCGAAAAGATTTTTGATCGGTACGCGAGTTCCGGCAAAGACCGGTGCCCCGCTTACCTTCTCTGGGTTTATTTCGATCAGATCGCTTTTCACATCGAAATTTTAACACAATCTAACTTGTAAGCCTTCGATAAATATTCGGCATTCGCTCCGGCAGACTCAGCACATCATCGATGATCGTGTAGCCGACATCTCCGTACAAATCCTTTAATTCGCTTTCGGATTCGCGGTCGATGGTGATGCAGAATGGCGTGAGGCCGTTGGTTTTAGCTTCGGTCAGGGCTTCGCGGACGTCTTCGCGGGCGTAGCGGGCGTCGCCGTAATCGTGGTCGTACGGGCGGCCGTCGGTGAGGATTATCAGGAGTTTGGTGCGGGCTTCCTGTTTTAAGAGTTTGGCGGCGGCGTGGCGGATGGCGGCACCGAGCCGCGTGTTGTTTTGAAACGTGATCCCGCCGATGCGTTTTTCTATCTCCTCCGAGTATTTTTCGCTGAAATCCTTTACAACATAAAATTTTACATTTCTTCGGCCTTCGGATGTAAACCCGTAAATCGAATAGACGTCACCAACCGCTTCAAGTGCTTCCGCCATTAGCACAAGGCCTTCCTTTTCGATCTCGATTATTCGGCGGCCCGGATAAGTATACGGCTGCAAAGGGTTTCGCGTGATCGTGCGGGCGGTCGATGAAGATTGGTCGAGCAAGATCGAAACGGCAACGTCGCGCTGTTTGCGCAGCCGTTTCGTGTAGATGTTTTCTGACTGCAATCCGTCGGCTTTACGGTCGATAACAAAATCTACGAGCGCATTAAGATCGTAATCTTCGCCGTCCAGCTCACGGTTGATGCGTGTAAGATTTTCCGGCTTCATCAATTGAAACTGATGCCTGATCGAGGAGATCACGCCGCGATACCGCGAGCGGGCGAGCTCGACAAAATTGCGGTCGCCCTTTTTCACCTTTTTCTCGATCACGCGGCTCCAGCCGACACGGTAATCGTTCAATTCGCGGTCCCATTCGTCGTACGAAAACGCTTCATCGCCCGCTTCGAGCGCCTGTTCCGGCATTTCATTTTGCGTCCATGCTTCCGAGCCTGAAAGGTCGTCCGGTTCGCCTTCGTCATCGAGTTCATTCCAGGCGTTGAACAAGTCCTTGATGTCCTGCGATTTTTTCGGCTTGTCCTCTCGCTTTGTTTTCTCTTCAGTTACGCCTTCCGCAGAGTTTTTATCGTCGAACGCGTATTCGTTCTTTTCGTCGTTTTGCTCGGCTTCCTCATTCTGAGATTGTTCAGGCGTGATGTTCTGAAACAGGTTGTAAACACGGCTAGTCGCCATCAGCGAATCGGCTACGCTTGCATCTTTGATAAGAAAATACGATTCGATGACCGATTCGATTTCCGAAACGATTTGCCCGTAAAACTGCCTAGCGTCATCGGTCGCCCCGCCGCAAAGCGTGATTTGAAATAGCAGTTCGAACGGAACCTGATGCATCGGCAAGTCAAAAATGTACGGACGCTTTTCGCCAAGAAAGCTCTGCATAAGGTCGAGGTCTTTACGCAGCCCGCGGTAAGTTTGCCGCAGCCGTTGATCGATGCGAGCATTCTCCATCGTACCGAAAATTCTTTTCGCCAGGCGAGGTTCTGGAAAGGCCTTCAAAACTTCTTTGTAATCAGAGTCTTTTGGCAGCTTGACGGCTTTATATTGTTCGAGTTGTTCCTTTTCGCTAAAAGCCTTTTCGCCGGTTTGAACATCTTCGATATAACCTGCAAGCGAAAACGCGTCGAGCTGATCTGCGGTGGCCGAATACAACTCCGATAATTCAGTAAAAGCGGCTTTCAATGCCGTCGAATCCTTCTCAAAAGTACCGAATTCGATCTGCCCCGCTCCATGCGCGGCAAGAACTTTATAAAGCCGGAAATCCATTTCTTCGGTCTCAAATTCGGCGACGGAGGCAGGCAGATAGATGATCTTGCCGTCGCCGATCCGCGATTCCTGCGGTGAAGTGGAAACCGCCGCGATTTCGATTTCCTTGCCCGTCAAGCCTTCGACATAGATCCGCAAAATGGTCTGGATTTTTTCGAGCGGCAATCCGCTCCGGGTTTTTTGCAGGAGTTCGTTAGATTGGCGTGTTTCCAGAGCAAAATAGCTCCGGCGTGCTTTTGGTGAGTCTTCAGATTTTTCACACAAACCGGTTTCGATCCATTCTTCAAACTGCTCGAGCGAAACCTTTTTTAACGCCGCCGTGCTTGATTTGAAAGCCGCGAGCGAGCTTTCGGCATCCGTTTCAGCGATCTCACCGGTTAACTGCAGGACACGTTTTACAACTTTGATTGTTTCACTGTCGATGACCGCGCCGCCTTTCCACTGCTTACGGGAAATGGCCGGTATTTGACCGAAAAACTTAGGCGTCGCACGAAGAAATGCGATCAGAACAGCATTCCCCTGATTCCCGATCTTCGCCAGCACGCGGCACCAATCATCGAATGCCGCATCCGCAGTTCTCAAAACCTCGCTTCCGGCCGTCACGAAATGAAGCGTCACGCTGCCGCCGTATTCAAGAAATTTCGCCGACCGGTTCATCAGCACAATTGCATTATCAGCGGTAAGCCCGATCAATGCCTTTGGCAGATTCGCCCACAGGTCGGCCGTCATACCACCGGTCCGGCCGGCAAACGTAGTTCCCAATTCGATGACCGATGCGACAACTTCACCCTTGCTTTCGCCGAATGAATTCAGAGCATCTGCAACAGGCGGCGTGTTGCGTAAAAATTCCGAGCTGTGTTTCGCTGACCTGTTTGCTATATGAACGCCGAGCTTTAATATTTCGGCCAACAGATCATCGTCATCGACTTCGCGTGCCAGATCCGGAATAAAATTAAATGTCTCAAGCGCGATCGAACTAGACAAAACGAGCTGCCGAGTGCTTATTTGAAAAACGAACGCACGCGCATCTTTCGGCACTTTCCTGAGCTCAGCAACTCCGTCCGCAAAAAACTGCGCTCCCGTTTCAGCATTTCCCATCGCCAGCCGCCGCCCCATTTCAGCCCAGTTCCGCAGATCGTCCGCCGAAAGAACCTTCGCCGCCTTCGGCACCGCCTCGACAAATTCCCGGCTGACCCGAAGCGAAACGCCCGCCAAAGAGGCGCTCATCTCCAGCGCCGCCCGCCGCTTATCCGCCGGCAGCCGCCCCAGCCGCGCCGCCAGCCCAGTCAATGTCTGCTTTTTATGATTAGCTTCGCCGGTTTCTTCCACAATTCAAGTTTAGGAATTAACGGCTGTCTAATCAAAGAAGATTCCGCTATTTCTGTTTTCCGGCGAAGACAATTAGACGGCGTGATGCCCGTACATCAAGATCGGGACGCCTGGACGAAACATCGATCTCCCGAATTTCATCAGCCTCCGCACCAATTAAAGACCGTTTTGGTGAGTATGTAACTACATATTGCGAATTTATGATCCGTGAAACGCCCGCTGCCTGATCTACAATTTCCGCCAGCGTTTCCGGCAGTAAAAACTCGCCGCCCGTGTAAACCGCGAGGGCTGCAAGCTGTATCTGGCTCACACCTAACGATTTAAGATGTTCCTTACGGTGCTTGATTAACGGCCTGTCGATTATTATCGAAAACAGCCTCGGCTGGTATATCGTTTTGAGAATTTCTTTTGCTTCGATCTGTTTAACGGGCAATGCGTGAGCGAGGCTTTCCATCGCCTCATCCGGCATGCGTCTCGGATTCTGTTCGCCCTTACGCCAGATTTTCGCCTGCGGCTTTAACGCTCCGTATTCAATCTGCGTGTAACTAATAACGTGAACGACGATGCCGCTTTCCCACAGCTTCCTGATCGCCGACGCGCGGCTTTCGTCATCCTTCACGGTGTCCAGGCCGTCCGTTATCAAAATCAAATGCCTGTTCTCCAGCGGCGTCTTTTGGAAAAATTCGGAGGCGGAGAGAATTGCGGCCGTAAACGAAGACCGTCTGCCGAAATTCGTCCGGCTGCCAATGATGTTCAAAAGCTCGCTCTTGTCGGTACTCCAGCTTGATAAAAACTCTATCTTTTCGTGGAACTGCATCAGAGCGATACTCGTCCCATCCCGCAAATTCCCAACCAAACTCTCCGCCACTGACCGCGTCGTCGCAATATTCTTCTTCTGTCGTATCTCCCCGCCCGTATCCATCGCGATCAGCACCGACGCCGGAACAAACCGCACACTATCCGCCTGATGCAGCCGCCCGTCTTCCATTATCACAAGGTCTTCCTTCCTAACATCCGCAACAAACTTCCCGCCGCGGTCGAGCGCAGCGACATTCAATTTGATCTCCTCGGTAACGATTCTTTCCGTTGTCTCGTACTCCGGTATTGGTGTCGGAGTCTGTGCAACGCCGTAAACCGAAAAATAAAAGAGACAGACAAATAGCAAACCAGTTTGCTTCATGAATTGATTGATTCGCGAGATTTAATTTGAGATGTACCGAGCCAGGTAAATAAGCAGCAATCTACATTTTGGGCGGGATTCCGTCGTCCCAGATGAAGACGTGGAGGCAGGCGTTGACGCCGTATTCGATGAGGGCGTCGAGCTTGCCGTCGCGTTCCATTTCGGCGAGTTTGTTCATGACGAAGTTTTGCTCTTCGGCATTCATGTGTTTGCGTGCGAGGTCGAATGCGCAGCCGGATGTGTGCGGCGGCAGCGAGCCTTCGCCGCGGACTTTGAAGGAATTGGCGTTTCCGGCATTGAGCAGAATCTGGTAATCGATCGATCGCGTCAGCGACGTAACACGCAGCGGGCGGGCGAATTTTCCGAAGTAAGCGTCGGCCAGTTCCTTTAGAATCGGCTTTGCCCGCTTGTTGAACATACGCAGCAAACGCATTCGCATTTGCTTGCGGTGAGCGGCATTATTCAGATCGTATTTTTGCCCGGCGAAATTTCCAGCAAGTGTTGAAAGAATTTGGTATTTTGGTGTTCCGGGCAAAATGTCGGTGTTTCCCCCGGCGAAACTGAATTCTGAAAACGGCCTGTCTTGCGCGCTTCCACCGACATCCAGATAAAAGCTGTTGGAGGCCATCGGCATTTCGATAAGTTCACCTTTCATACGCTTATCGGCAAGGTCGGCAAAATCGAGCGGCTGCCGGTAGCCACCGGAATTCATGGTGCGAAGCTTGGCTTTTTGCTTGATAACTCCATCGCCGAAAAGCTCTTTAGGAACATTCAATCCGGCCGGACGGATGCCTGTTTCTCCCGAGCGCGGCTCAAAAGCTTTTCGCTGCCGGTCGGCAAGCATTGCAGCGGCAACATTCAATTCCGCGATCTCACTATCGGCGGATTCAACGGCAATATCCGCCACATTTTCGGCCTTGATCTCTTCTTCGGCGGTTTCCCATGATGCGATCAGATCGTCCAGGTCTTCCTCGTCCTCACCGCCGAGCGGATCGATCACTCGGACGGGAATTGCCGAATCGCTAACAATTGGCGGCTGTTTCGGGCCCGGTCCGGTCTTTTGGCCATCGTCACCGCTTGAAACGAACCAATAGGCAAGCCCGCCGAATAATAAAATTAAAAACGTCATTAATCCGGCCGCGATCAATAACCACGGCGGCTGGTTCGATTCTTCGGGCTGGTTGACTGTCGGATATGCGGCGACACTGATAGGCGCGGAAACGGGCGGAGTGAAATCGGCTGAATCGGTAACGGACTTACGAGGTGCGGCGGATCCAAAACCATCCGTAATCTCGACTCGAATAGTGGTATAGCTGCCGATCCTAACCTGATCGCCATCGCGAAGAAGTTTGGGCCGCCCGGATATTTTTTCGCCGTTGAGGAAGGTTCCGTTCGTCGAATTTTCGTCGGTCAGAAGAACCTCGTCGAGTTCGACAAAAAAGGTCGTGTTGACTCGCGACAGCCCGCTGTCATCCAGTACCACATTTGCCAGATCGGTCCGTCCAATGGAGAGCTCACGGCCGACTTCAATTTCTTGCGGCCCGCTTGGACTTTGAATGTACAGGATTACTTTCACCTTTAATGATGATGCTCAGCGTCCGCGACTTCCTTCAGCTTTGAAATATCCATCAAACGGGCGAACTGATCGAAATGAAACATCGTTTCGTCCTTACAATAATCGCAAAAAAAGGTCACGTCATCGCCGAGGTACATGTCCTTCAAATGATACGCGATAAAACAGCCGTAACAGCGCTGAATGCGCTTGCCGAATTCGCTCAGTACTTCTTCGCTTGCGCTACTATCCATACTTCAAATTTGAATCTTTGGTAGCTGACCTTTACTCATATTTCCTTATTTTCTCATTTCGTGTAATTCGTGGATAACGGTTTTACGAATTTTTCCACGAATTACACGAATGAAGAAATAACGAGAAGTTTATTTTAATACAGACCGAGCCATTAACGAACTTTAAATCCTAAACGATTTATTTCACGACACCGCGTTTTGAGGATTCGATGAAATCCACGAGCATGTCCACTTCCGAGCAGCCGGAAATTTCTTCCTTTATTCTTTCAACCGCCTGAGACGTGTTCAGTTTTGCCGAGAGTAATAGATGATAAGCGTGATGGAGTTTTTCGATAGTTTCCTTCAAATAGCCGCGCCGCTTCATCCCGACGCGGTTTAGGCCGAAGCATTTAGCGTGATTGCCCTGAATGATCGCAAACGGCGGAGCATCCTTCACAACAACCGAGTAACCGCCGATAAATGCTTCCTTGCCCACACGGCAAAATTGGTGGATGCCGGAATAAGCGCCGACATTTGCACGGTCAGCGATCTCAACATGGCCGGCAAGCGTGGCCGCGTTCGCCATGATAATGTTGCTGCCGAGCTGGCAGTCATGGGCGACATGGGCCTGCGCCATAAACAGATTATCGTCACCGATTCTGGTCAAACCGCCGCCGCCTGCCGTGCCGCGATGGATCGTCACGAATTCGCGGATGTGATTTCGTTTACCGATCTCGGCCGCCGTCGGTTCTCCGGCATATTTAAGGTCTTGCGGTGCGAGGCCGATTGAAACGAAAGGGAAAATCTTTGTGTCGTCGCCAATTGAGGTTTTACCGTCGATCACGACATGCGATTCGAGGCGGATACGGTCGCCCAAAATTACTTCGTCTCCAATAACTGAAAAAGCCCCAACATGACAATCAGCGCCTAAAACAGCTTTTTCGCTTACTATCGCGGAATCGTGGATGAATGTTGCCATTGAGGAGATTAATTATCCTTCGAATCCAAAGCCTGAGCATCGGCGGAAGAATCTAAGTTCCGGGACGAATGAGGATTTTTTAATATAAGCCATGTAAAAATAATTACCGCCGGAACGGATAGGAAAATTCCCAAAACAGCTCCGCCGACAGTCGCGGCGACATGGCCAAAAATTCCGTACTTAAAGTTCCGCTTAACAATTCCTATTATCAACGGAATCAGGCCGAGTACGAATCCTATTCCCGCATTTATAAGCACTCCCCAAAAGAATGCTTCCTGATAATTAAGTTGAACCGGTTCCATATTTTTACTCCATCGAACTGCGGTCGGCGATGACGCACATTATTTCGGCTTCGGCGGTTACCTTTCCGTCGACGGTGGCGATGCCACGCATTTTTTGAATTTTCGTACCGATGCGTAGAGCGATCACTTCCAGCATCAGCGTATCTCCCGGAACGACCGGACGGCGGAACCTCGCTTTATCGATACCGCTGAAAAAAGGTATTTTCGAGTCGCGGTCTTCGAATTCGCGGAGCGCTAAGATTGCCCCGACCTGAGCGAGGGCTTCGATCTGCAAAACGCCCGGCATTACCGGCGCACCCGGAAAATGGCCGGTAAAAAACTGCTCGTTGACCGTTACCTGTTTGACGCCCAGAATCCGGACACGCGGTTCGAGTTCGACGATCTTATCAACCAGCAAAAACGGGTACCGGTGAGGCAGAATTTTCTGAATCGCGCGTGAATCGTAAATGGTCATTAATCGAGGTAAAAAATATGAAAAGTCAGCAGCCGGTATGAAGTAAAACTTCGGCCGGCTGCTGACTGAGCTTCTCAAGCTGTTTTTAATCTATTTTTTTGGAGCTGCCGCCGTAGCCGTGCCGGCTGGGCGGGCGTTAAAGAATACGATGAAATCTTTTGTTACATCATATTTATCGTCGAATCCGATCAGCATTCCGTTCTCTTCCAGCTTTGCTCCGTCCAGGATGAGCGCGTAGCCTTTGGCCTTTGCGTAATCGTTCATCGCTTTCAGGATATCGTTATAAACCGGGCCGACGACTTCTTGATAACGTCGTTCCGATTTTACTTTTAGATCTTCCTGTTTACGCTTCATCGTCAATTCCAAAGTCTGGAATTCGTCGATTTTTGCCTGGGAAACCGGTTTTGCCGGCACTCCGGCGGTCGGCGTGCTGCCTTTCTGGATCTCAGTTCCCAAAGCTACGCGTCTGGCGTCCAGCGTACGTAATTCGTCATACGCAGGCTTGAATTCGGGCTCGAGGCTGGAAAGTGCGTTCTTAAACTTCGTGATACCTTCTTTCGGGTCGCCAAAGGCGTTAACATTAACTAAACCGATCTTACCGGTCGGTACCGCTGCCTGGCCGAAAGCCGAAACCGCGAAGACCGCCGCAAAAATAAAACTAGCGGCAATAAAACTGAATCTTTTCATTTATCTAATACTCCTTACACTTGAGGATCAAGCGCTTCTTTTTTTAACTATATCTTTGAACCAATTTTTCCCGAAACTGTTGCCTGTTCCCTGATAAAAAAGACGGAAAGAACGACAATATTATGTTATCGGCAAAAAGTTGTCAATTTTCCCTTGTTCTGAGTTCAAGCTTCAGCTTGTCTTTGGGCTCTGGGCGATGACACGCTGAAGCTTGAACTCAGAACGATTCTTAAAACGTCCGGCCGACCGTAAATCTAAATCCGTTTCGCTTTCCGGGCAGGAAAATGCCGGGAAGTTCCGCCGTGTTGCCGAATTTACCATTCGGATTGTAATAGTAAATAAGGCGGAACGGCACATTAACTACCGGAACCTGAACACGCAGTTCAAGCCCGACGCTAGTCCTGAAATCCCCCAGTTTGCCGAATGAGCTGTCATCTATGCGAAGCAATGAATTCTGTTGAACTTCGCCGCGATTATAAAGAGGCACAATGCCTCGGCCTTCCGGCAAAAAAATGACTCCACATCCCGGACTCGACTCCCGACAAAGCGTATTTAAATCTGGACGGCTTAATAATCTATTATTAAAATACAAAAACGCAGGAAAGCCGCTGTTCACAGCCGGATTCTTTTGCAAAACTAGCTGGGTAAGCCTACCCGGCCCTAAAAATGTGGCGTCCGGCAGAAACTCGCTGTCGATCCTCTGGGTGCCTGTGCTTCTCAAATTAAAAACGCTTCCGATATCAGCAAAAGCGGCCAGGGTAGCCGGCCCAAAAAGCGGAACCCTGTATTCGAAATTACCGAGAATTTGCGTATCGCCGCCAATAAATCGATAGTTTCTCGAAGGTATTGATGGATTGGCTCCATCAGGGCCTGTCAATTCGCCCGCCTGCCTAATCTCCTCCAATAGTAGAGGATTTGGAATGCCTGTATCGGTAATTGGCGTTCCCGACGGATTAAGGGCCAATACCACATTCCGGCTTGTCACATATGTATCGAACGGCGCGACCGGGCCGATTGCCCGCGAGGTGTAACCGCGAATATCGTTCTCACTGCCCAGAAAATAGCGTTCGTATGCCGGCACTCCGCCGATGAATGCCAGCGAATTGGCGTTTTTAACCGTATCGGTCAGAGCAAAAGTGCCGATCGTACCGGCCTGAATGCGAAAAGCGAAAACTTCAGGGTTTTTAGATTTTTTGCGGCGTACGGGTATAAATTGTGAATAGCTGATGTTCGGTTGATAAGTCCGCACATCGCCGCCTAACCCGGCCAATCCAAAGGTGGCCGATAATTGCGTTCCGCTTAAGGTATCGATGCCATTTGCGGACGGCTGCCGCGTGTCATATACAAATGATCCCGTAATACGGCTTGTCAAAATATTCGGCTGGGCGTAAATTATAGGAATTCTATCGGCCAGATTGTCCGATTCGTTGACGGGCGGATCGGTGATCGTCGTCGCCGAAAGCTGATAAGTTAGCCCTACTCTGGAAAACTGAGTAAATGTTCGTTTCTTAAAGTAAATTTCTGAAAGCGGCGCGGTCGCGAACAAGGTGCCGCCGTAGGTGGTCTGCGTAAAAAGATTGCTCGAATCGGTTGTGATCTGGCCTTGCGGATTGAACAGATCATTCAAAATATCCTGATTCTGCGTCAGCGATGTTCCCTCGCCGAAAAATCTGTAGCGCGACGCAAATAGCGAAAAGCCCACGGAGATTGGACGATTGCGGAAATAAGGTTCCTGATATGTAAACTGCAAATTCTGCTGTCGGTTACCGGCACCGAGCGAGAACGAAAGGATTTCGCCGCGTCCAGCTAAGTTATTGGTTGAATATTCAAGCCCGAAGAATGAGCCGCCGATACCTGAAAGCCCGCCGTTAAAGGAAATCTGCTGACGTCCCTTTTCTTTAATTTTAACGATAAGATCGACGTCGCCCTGTTCCTCATCGGTGCGTATCTCGACGTCCTGGTCCTTATCGATCGGATCGAAATACTGCGTCTGGTTTAGACGGGCGACGGAAATGTCCAGGTAATTCTGATTGTAAATATCGCCTTCGTTGATCAGGAATTCGCGGCGCATAACGCGGTCACGTGTGAACGTGTTGCCGGTAAACTCAAGCCTGCGAAGCGTGAACTGCTTTCCTTCGTCGATGTTGATCTTGATATCGACGATCCCTTCGCCGGGATTTGTCGGACTATCCTTAAATTCCGGCTCGTATTCCGCGCTGAAAAGCACGAAACCCTGCGAGCCATAAACCTTCTTCATGTCCTCGTAAACGGCGTCCTGCAGTCGTTTACCATTAGCGATCTCACCGGTTTTCAATCCGACATACGATAATATATGTTGCTCCGAAAAGATCGAATTTCCTTCGACCTTAAGCTCACCGACGCGAAACAGTTTTCCTTCGGTTACAGGAATAATGATCTTGAGAGTATCGTCCTTCGAAGAGATCAACGGCAGCGGAAGCGTAATTAAAGGAATAAAATCGGTGCGTTTTACACCGAGGCCGACAACCTCGGGTTCGCCGAGCCGAGCTTGAAAGTAACCTTTCGACCACATATAAGCCCGGACATTTTTGCCAAGGTCGAACTGAAGTTTCCGAAGGTCGAGAATATCCTGTCCCTTAAATCTTGATATAAGACCAGTTTCCTGGACAATAGTCAGCGCCCCGCGAAGTTCTTTATCTGAAAATTTTTCATTACCGACAAAATCGATCTCGACGATTCGCGAACGGTTTCCTTGCTCAACTTCGAAAGTGACAGCTACAGACGTTGCGGAAATCTCTTCCTCTTTAATAGTAACTTTGGCATTCGGGTAACCGCCTGTTGCCAAAAGCTCGCGAATGACCCGCGTCGCATTCCTCGCTTTTACGGGATCGTAAACCGCTTCTTTCGAGATCCCGACTCGCTGTTCACGAAATGCTTTAAGCACATCGGATTCAGGAACTGCTTTCAAACCCGTAAAGACGAGGTCACGAACGATCGGAAGCTCTCGGACCTCAAAGATCACATTGACGCCGCCGCGGACACCTTCGGTCGTAAGTACGCGGGTGGCGGATTTATCGAAGAAGTTCAGTGAAAGAAGTTCCCGCAGATCGCGTTCGAGCGCGGCCGGATCGTAAGTGTCTCCGGCTCGGGTTTTGATGTAGTAAAGAAGATCGTCATCCCGCAAGCGGCGATTGCCCTGAATATCGACGGTTTCAACGATCTGCTGAGATGCGGCGGAGGTCTCGGCCGCATTGCGGTCAGCTATGGCAAGGACTAAGGCCGCCGACATGGCAAGGCCCAATAAAACAAGTCCGAATGCGCGAAAATTGTGCATAAAAACGATTCCCTTATAATTGCGATTTGAAAGCTTTCCAAAAGCTTCGGCGGCCACCCAGTCTGAATAAAAAGGCTGGGGAAATAAAAACCGGCGGCCGTTCTATGTTCGGATTTTTACTCAACTTATGATTCTGCGAATCATAATGAGGTTGCCTTTCCAGCTTTATCCGACAAAGTTAGAAATTATACAGGCAAAAGCCGCAAAAGCGAAAAGTCCACACTTAATTTGCTCTACAAAACCCACGAAATATAAGAAGAAAGTAAGAGCCAGTCAAAATTTCACGGACAAAATTATTCGATGGCTTAGGCTGAATCTATTCTTGGAAGCATCAAAACATAAAAATATTGTCGATCTTATCCCTTTATGATAGGCTACATAATGTATGGACACGAAAACATTAATAAATCGGCGGACACACCGGACGACCTTAACGCTCGAAGCCGATGTGGTTGATTACGTTCAACAGAAACTTGCCGATAATAAAAAATTAAAGGAAAAGCAATTGATAAATGACTTGCTGAGAAAGGGGATCAAGCTGGATGAGGCCGAGGAAATAATCGAATTTAAGCTTAACGGCTTTAAGACGAAATTAATTTCCGGCATTTCGGCCCGGAGATTGGAAGAACTTCTTGATGAGATTTGATCGTCGAAATGATGTATTTGCTCGACAGCAACATCCTGCTTTACGCCAAAATGGACGCGATGCCGGAACATGCGGAGGTTTCGCGATGGCTGGCTGCAACGCTTTCTAATAAAGGCAATACAATAGCGGTATGCGAAACTTCAATACTTTCCTTTCTCCGTATTTCTACCAACCCGAAAGTATTCGATCCGCCGCTTCCGATCAAACAGGCACAGTCATTCATCGAATCACTTTTGAACCACCCCAGCGTGCAGATCTCAAGAACTTCAGCCGGACACTATTTGGAACTAATCGGCTTTATGAAAAAACATAACTTCACCGGAAATTTGGCTATGGATGCACACCTTGCAGTTTTGGCACTGAATACCGGCGCCGTACTTGTGACCCGCGACAGCGATTTCAAAAAAATACCTTATCTCAGTATTTTCAATCCGTTGACTGCTTAAGTTTTCAGACGGACCATAAGCGGCTTAAGTTCCAACCTCTACTTCTTTGTCAAAATCTTTTCGAGTTCGTTAATCGTGCGGAAGGCCAGTTTGTCACCTTCCTGAAATATTTCCACGCTGCTTTCTTCGTGGACTTCGCCTTGGATCAGAGCTTCGGACAGCTCGTCCTCAACATATTTCTGGAGAGCTCGTTTCAGCGGACGGGCTCCGTAGCTGCGGTCGGCGGTTGTTTTTGTAACCAGCCATTGGCGGGCTTCGTCGGTCATCGTGATCGTCAAAGCGCGTTTTTCGACAATTTCGTTAAGCTTCGCCAATTGCAGATCCACGATCTGTAGCATGTCTTCGTCGAGCAATTCATCGAAGATAATCACTTCGTCCAGGCGATTGAGAAATTCCGGTGCGAAGGCTTGTTTGACCTGCGACATTACCTGGTCTTCCATTTTCTGCCTCGAACCTTCACCGCTGGCCTGGAATCCGAGTGTCGTGCGTTTCTGGATAAACTTAGCGCCGATATTCGAGGTCATTATAAAGATCGCGTTCTTGCAATCGACAGTGTTTCCCTGAGCATCAGTCAGCACACCGTCCTCGAAAACCTGTAATAAAACATTGAACAGATCGGGGTGCGCTTTTTCAACTTCATCGAAAAGCACGACCGAATATGGATTGCGGCGGATCTTTTCGGTAAGCTGTCCGCCTTCTTCAAAACCAACGTAGCCCGGAGGCGATCCGATCAATTTAGCGACCGAATGTTTTTCCATGAATTCGCTCATATCGAAGCGGATCAAGGTGCGTTCGGAACCGAATAGATATTCCGCCAAAGTCCGTGCAACCTCGGTCTTGCCTACACCGGTCGGGCCTAAAAAGAGGAACGAACCGACAGGCTTGCTCGGATTTTTGAGGCCGGCACGAGAGCGCCTTATCGCCCGTGCCAAAGCAGAAATCGCTGGACGCTGTGAAATTATACGTTTGTGCAGTTCTACCTCGATGCCGAGCAGCTTTTTGGCCTCTTCAGTTTTGATGGATGTAACGGGAACACCTGTCCAGCGGGCAATCACCTCATCAACATCGTCTTTCGTCACCTCAACGGCAAAAAAAGAGTCTTCAAGCGTTTTCAGCTCGTACGAAATTATTTGATCTTCATTGGCCGAAGCACGCTTCCAGTTATCGACCGTTTCACGCCACGAAGGCTCGGCCGGATTCTCGCTCTGATAGCGAAGCTTAGCCCGCGCACCGGCTTCGTCGAGCACGTCGATGGCTTTGTCCGGCAGAAACCGGTCGGGAATATAGCGGCTGGATTGATAAACGGCGGCGTGCAAAGCCTCTTTTGTATATCTGATCTGGTGAAATGCTTCGTAGCGTTCGACGATGCCTTCGATAATTTGCAAAGCTTCGATTTCGGTCGGCGGCGCGACTTTTACAGATTGAAAACGCCGTTCGAGTGCCCGGTCTTTTTCGATAGATTTGCGGAATTCGGTCGGCGTCGTCGCGCCGATACATTGAATCTCGCCGCGTGACAGTGCCGGCTTTAAGATATTCGCGGCATCGAGTGTGCCTTCAGCGGAACCGGCACCGACGAGCGTGTGCAGTTCATCGATGAAGACGATACTATTCTCGTCTTCCTTCAGCTCGCTCATGATCTTTTTCAAACGTTCCTCGAACTGGCCGCGGTATTTAGTTCCCGCGACAACCAGCGAAAGATCGAGCGAAAGAATGCGTTTATTTTCAAGAAAGCTTGGCACCTGGCGGTCGATGATTCGCTGGGCAAGTCCTTCGACAATCGCCGTTTTCCCGACGCCGGATTCCCCAATCAGTACAGGATTATTTTTCGTTCGGCGGCAAAGAATTTCGATCAGCCGCTCGATTTCCGGCTGGCGGCCGATGAGCGGGTCAAGCTTGCCGGACGCCGCGTCTTCATTCAGATCACGGGTAAATTCCAGCAGATTCGGGGTCTTTGAATTTTCCTTGTTTATCGGTGCGGAAGCTTTATAACCGGATTGCCTGCCGACTTCGTCGCGAACCTCCTGCAGCCGCAAACCGAACTGAAACAAAATCTCGGCGGCAATCGAATTTTCTTCGCGAACGAGGCCAAGCAGCAGATGCTCCGGCCCGATAAAGCGGCTTTTTAATCCGCGGCTCTCCTCGCTGGCGTAAAAGAGAATGCGTTTCGTTTCCGGTGAAAGGTGCAGTTCCGCAGACTGCGGTATACGGTCGCGGACGACGATACGCTCCTCTACCTCGCGGCGAACCATATCGACCGTCAGGCTGTTGCGGAATGCAAAAAACCGGGCTCCGATAGTCTTGTCTTCACGCATCAGCCCGAGCAGAATATGCTCTGGGGCAATGACAGGCGAGCCGTATTGAAGGGCTTCGTACCGGGCGAAAAAAATGACTCTGCGGGATCTTTCGGTGTAGCGTTCGAACATAAAATATATGAGGCCAACCTTCGCTGATATAAAAGGTATTATAGCGAAAATTCGGGAAGAGATTTTAAATTATCGATCTGAAAATTTACAAGCTTGGGCATATACAGTTCTAAACAAGCGGAAAATCCAAAAGTGTTTCAAAGTTCTGAGTTCAAGCTTTAGCTTGTCTTCGGCTCCAGGTTTAACACAAGCTAAAGCTTGAACTCAGAACTTAAGCCTTTACCGCAACAGGCTCCGGCGTTTCAATCACCACGGCTTCCCGATTCTTCGCGATATTACTAAAAATCTTCGCCGCCGGTGCCAATTCGACCTTCGACGAAAGCACGCGCGAAACCCGTTTCGGCAGGATCATCGGCGCAACGCTCGAAATCGAATCCGCCAGCGAAACAATATCGCCGCCGCCCGTCCAATGTTCGCGGACGACGGTCGCATCAGTCCGGTTCACCAGCCGCAGCAATGTCAGTGCAACCACATAGAGATCATCGACCTGCCCGATAAAAGGAAAAACGTCCGGTATAAAATCAAGCGGTGAAATAACATAAACGATGGCGGCCACAAAAAGCGCCTTCTCAGCAGCTGGAACCCGCGCGTCCTTCAGCATTCGGCCGAGCAGCATCACCATATTCGGCAGAAACATCAAAAAATTGCCCATTCGGCCTTTGAGGTCAGACTTTTCACGATGCCTAAGTTTTTTCTTATCGTTCTTCTCGTTCATTATTTTAATCCCTATTAGACAGACATCTCCTCAACCGGTAACAGCGGCCCTTCAAGATCCATAAAAAATTCCTTCATTAAGTCGACCGCTAGACGACGAATCGCGTCCGCGTTCGTTTCATCAGATGGAAAAGTCGTTCTCACAATAGTTTGTGCGACGGTGTTGCGAAGTGCAATTATTCTTGCCTCCAGAGATGAGTGCGGAACAGAGACGCCTTCAGAATCAAGAGTGGGTATTGTCCGCAACTCTTCCTGCAAGTTAAACACCATTACGAGCAATTCCTTTATAAGAATACGATGTAAATTGGCCTCAGCGCACCGACTAATAAGTTCGTTATCTACCATCCGGCTTCCCCCATTTTTCTAATCTGGTCTCATTTTTCTCCTTTACGGTGAACAGATAAACAGTTTCGCCAATTGGCATATACACCTCGAAGAAGTGAGCCTTGCCTTTTTTGAAATAGACACGGCCGGCAACGCGGCTGTCCGGGAGCATTGTGTTTGCGCGGAGAGCGAGTTCAAGGATTGAGTCGGCTTTTGTGGCGGCAATCGTCTTATTGCGTTCGTTGGTTATGGCGGCTTGGCGTTTTGCTACATCGTCGGGGGCAGTTATTGTTCCACTGTAAGTAGCATAATTTCCACTGCTGTCCTGAGAATGACCTTGAATACTTGCCGAAGTTGTTGCAAATGCACCACTTAGATTTGTAAAAAAAGCGCCCCAGCGAGCACGGCTTTCTATTTTATTCGCAATTTTTCTCGGGCTTTCAGCATAACTCTGGAAAAGCGGCTTTTGATTTGCGAGGCTCGCCGCCTCGTCCTTGTATCCGAATGTAGCCCATTTTTCCGGTTGCATCAGAAATCGTTCGTTACCCAAATTTTCAACAAAAACATCAGCGAGAAGATAACCACCATCCGTGGCGAATGTGACAGCGATTGTTCTGTAATCGTGAAACAAAACTCGATAGCCTTGGCCATCGACTACGAAAAAATCACAATGTGGTTTTACCGGGACTTCTGATGTGGCAGATTTACACTCTTTTTCCGTTCCCCACATTATAAGGGCTTTTTTTTGTTGAGCGTCGGTTGCCAGGGCAGTAAAACAAATAATGATTATAAAGGCGAATTTCATTGTTTTATACCTAATGAAAATATTGTGATCGGCGCTTGCGCCGAACTTCCGACTAGTTTACGACGTCATGCGTCCATTATAACATTAACTGTCGTAGAATAGAATGTTGCGATTACATAGCTCAGTCGACCTGATACGGAACCTCGGACAAAGTTTCGCGCTCATTATTTTGTATGGTAAATTCATTGTCAGACGTATGATCTTGCAGAAAATCCGCGAGCGTGCCGCCGCCGATCTCCAACATATTATCCTGCCAGAGGGCGAAGACATCCGTACAGTGCAGGCGGCCGAAATGTGTGCCCGCGACCGGATCGCTAAAATAACGATTATCGGCGATGAAGAAAAGGTTCGCGACCTCGCAAGGCAATCGGGTGCAAATCTAAACGGCGTCGATATTCTCGATCACCGCAAATCCGCCGAATTCGGCAATACGGCAAAGTTTTATCATGAGCTGCGCCGGGCAAAAGGCGTAACGCTCGAAGAAGCGGAGCAGGCCGTTAAAGACCCGCTTTACTTCGCTAATCTGCTGGTCAAATTAGGCAGGGCCGACGGCTCGGTTGCCGGTGCGACGAATACGACCGCTCACACGGTCGCCGCCGCTTTGCGCTGCATCGGCGTCCGCGAAGGCCTGAAAACCGTCTCGAGCTTTTTTTTGATGGTCGTCCCGGATAAGAAATTCGGAGCAAACGGCGCGATGATCTACGCCGACTGCGGCGTCGTTATCGACCCCGATGCCGCCGAATTAGCCGAGATCGCTATCGCCTCCGCCGATTCGTGCCGCACTTTATTGAATGTCGAGCCGCGTATCGCGATGCTCTCGTTTTCAACCAAAGGAAGTGCAAAGCACAAACTGATCGACAAGGTTATAGAAGCGCTGAAGACCGTCCGCGTCCGAATGCCCAATCTAATTATAGACGGCGAACTGCAAGCCGACGCCGCACTAATCCCATCCGTCGCCGAATCGAAAGCTCCCGGCTCAAGCGTCGCGGGCCGCGCTAACGTCCTCATCTTCCCCGACCTCAACGCCGGAAATATCGCCTACAAACTAACCGAACGCCTAACCGGCGGCACCGCCATCGGCCCGATATTACAAGGCCTCGGCCGCCCCTGCAACGACCTCTCCCGAGGCTGCAAAGCCGAAGACATCGTCGATGCGGTTGCGATAACGGCAGTGCAATCGCAGGCGAGAAAGTATTGAACGGTCACTGATTTTTGAATTTATTCAATTCTTCGGCGATGTTATGGTATAGAACACTTACCCATTCCTCCATTCCGTCGTTTACCGGGCGGCGGGATCGAAAATCATAGGGCGCAATAATCACCGAAATATTATTTTTACCAACACGATCCGCCAGGACAAACAGCTCTTCAATTGCTTCGTCTCCCATGGCGAGACATCCGATAGAAACAGCTTTGCCGTGAATAAATATATCGCCGCCAAGCCGCGATCTGTTATCGATTTTTGCCTGAGCTAAGTCAAATTCATTCGGATAATTTACCTTCAGCGAAAGGTGGTAGCTGCTGTTGGGATTAAGTCCTTCAATTTTATAAAAGCCTTCGGGAACCTGTTCGTCGCCTTCAACCAGCTTTGGTCCGGCTTTTCCACTTGCCCGCTGAACTTCGTAAGTTTTCACCCGAATCCATCGGCCGTCATTTTCTGCCCACAACTCCAGGCGCTTCTCTTCCTTAAGGCCGATCAGTGTGATCTTCGTCGGAGGATACGCTATTCCAGCTTCATTAAAATATGGAGCGAGACGTTGTTCCGCGGCTGGAGCAAATTGCTGAACAGCGTCGGCGACGGTTCTTTTCCCTACAACCTTCTGCGAAACCGGAACCCAGATAGAACGTCCGAAATAATATAATCCCGCACCCGCTAACGCCAACACTATCAATATGACTAAAACAATTAGCTTCATCTACTAAGTCACCTATCTACTAATCAAGTGCACTCCTCGTCATACTACATCAATTTTCTTTTGCTGTAACGACCGTTCCAGACACTTCGGACAAAGGCACTTATCGAATTTTTCCTTTAACGCCTCGGCGGCATATTCAGGAAGTTTCACGTCGCTGCACCAGCAGCCGTCGAGGTTGGCGCCGCAGCCGAATTGTTCGCCGCAGGATTCGCAGGTTGATGGGTTATACGCTTTTTCAGTCATATAAGCTTTTTTCTCCCGGCGGGCGTGTTTTCCAGCGTTTGTGTATCCAAAGCCATTGGTCGGGATAGGCGCGGACGAGTTTTTCGACCTCGGCGGTGAATTGGGCGGTTGTCTCCAGAATGTCGGCTTGGCGGTCGCCGGTTTTTGCGGGTTCGATCATTTTGCCGTGGGTAGCGATGTAATGGCCTTTTTCTTTATCCCAAACGCCGCACATCGGGAGTATAACCGCATTTGTTCGGATCGCGAGCATTGCGGGGCCAATCGAAGTGCAGGCCGGAACACCGAAAAACGGAACGAACACGCCTTCTTTCGGATGAGCGTTGACGTCGGCAAGGATGCCGAGAATGCCGCCTTCGCGAAGAACTCGGATCGCCAAGCTGACTGCGTTTGTTTTGTTGATCGGGCTATTACCGAATTTTGTGCGGAGGCTGGCGGTGAGGTCTTCAATCAGAGGATTATCGAGCGGCCTGGCCAGATAGCTCATCGGTTCATGCAGCGCCGACCAGCCGTAAACAAGCATTTCCCAATTGCCGAGGTGCGGGCTGACGATAATAATACTGCGTCCCTCCGCCTTAAGCTTTTCGCGAGCGGCCAATATTTCGGGATCTATTTGAAATTCGATCAGATGTGCAAGGCTTTCGCGAGTCGCTTTTGGAAACTGGCTCAGATCACCAAGCATTCTTCCCAAACTTTCAAATGTACCGCGAAGTAGCTTCTCGCGTTCGTCAAGCGTTGCTTCGGGATAGGCAATTTCGAGATTACGCATTCCCGTTCGCCTCAAGCTGGAAAGGAATCGATAGCCTAATCCGGCGACGGACATGCCGAGTTTGACCGCCGCGTTTCTCGGAAGTATACCTAGAACGCGAAAGATTGTGCGAACGGCGGCATACTCTAACCAGATTTGCGGCTTGCTTTTTTTTGCCATCGTTCTTCGGCAGAAGCCTGACCGTTAGGGAGGGCTTTCTATTAGGCGGGCGTGTAAGAAAGCCCTCCCTAACGGTCAGGCTTCTGCCTTCAAAATTTCTTAAACACCAATACCGCGTTTAGGCCGCCGAATGCGAAGGAATTGGACATTGCGGCTTCGGGCTCCGACGCGAGGGCTTTTTTTTTGATCACGTTGATGCCGCACTCCGGGTCATCTTCATTAAAATTTATATTCGGCGGCAAGAGGCCGTTGTGTATTCCGAGAACGGTCGCGGCGGCCTCGATCGCTCCGGCGGCACCGAGAGCATGTCCGTGCATCGATTTGGTCGAGCTGACCGGAATTTTATCTGTATGATCCCCGAAAACAAGGCGGATCGCTGCCGATTCCATCACATCATTGGCCTGCGTCGCGGTTCCGTGAGCGTTAATGTAACCGATCTGTGCCGGATCGATATTGCCGTCCGTCAAAGCCTCGCTCATCGCCTTCGCCGCGCCGGACGCAAGCGGCATTGTCAGATGATGCGCGTCCGCTGACATCCCGAACCCGGCGATCTCGGCGTATATTTTCGCGCCGCGTGCCTGGGCGTGTTCGAGGTTTTCGATCACGAACATAGCGCCGCCCTCACCGAGGATCATGCCGGTTCGATCCTTTGAAAACGGCCGGCATGTGTCCTGCGCAACCACCCGCATCGCTTCCCAACCTCTAAGATGGCCGAGGCTCAGCGGAGCTTCACTGCCTCCCGTGATCGCCGCATCGAGCGTTCCCTGCCGAACGAGCCAAAACGCCTGCCCGATGGCATGATTAGCCGATGAACACGCCGTCGAAAGCGTAAATGACGCTCCCGTCAGCCCGTGTTCCATCGCGACATGGCTGGCGACGGCGTTGCTCATCACACGCGGAATCGATGTCGGCGGGAAACGCGCCTTATTCTCGCCATACAGATCTGCGTAAAGTTTATCCTCGGTTTCCTTGCCGCCAAGACATGAACCGGTAATGACCCCGGTGCGCCCTCGCAAAGCCTCGCTAAATTCAATCCCCGAATCCGCAACGGCTTCGCGGGCCGCGACAATTCCGAAATGTGCGAACGGATCTAGAAACATTAGCGACTTATCGTCGAAATGCTGCCTGAGGTCAAAACCGCGAACTTCCGCCGCGTTCTTAAACCGCAAATTAGCCGGATCGACTTTAGTGATCGGCCCGATCCCGGATTCGCCCCTGCTCAACGCACGCCAAAAATCGGCGGCGTTATTGCCGAGAGCGGAGACGACCCCGATTCCCGTGATTACTACTCTTTTCATTTCTAGATCAAGGAATATAGGCCGCGAAAAGGCACAAAAAGCTCAAACTCAGACACACATTTTTCAATTTTTTGTGACTTTTGTGTCTTTTTGCGGCAATAATTCTTAGGTGCCGGTTGGATGGGCGGATTCGGTTGGGGCGGGCTGCTCTTTTTCTCCGACAAGCTGTTCGATGCCTTCGACGACCTCGGCTACGGATTTCATCGACTGTACTTTATCATCGGGCACTACCACATCGAACTCTTCTTCCAATTCGAAGATTAGATTAAGCCCGTCGAGCGAATCGAAGCCAAGCTCTTCGAACGTAGTGTTTAGCTTAATTTCCTCCGGCTCGACCTTCTTAAACTGCGCAAAAACACGTATCACCCGCTCCGACACCGATCCATCCGCCATGAATATTTCCCCCGTGCAAACTTTATTAGATACTACGAAAAATCTATATCAGTTGGAATTATTAGTCAAAGAATCGGTTCTGCGGGTAGTTTCCTACATGTGTGGTGCCGGTTAATATTTTGAGCTTACCTTTTCCACTTAATCTTGCCTGGCGTACTTCGCGGCTTTGCGTGAAACTGCTTTAAGATTCTCACGCAAAGCCGCAAATTAAAGCCGCGAGGTACGCAAAGAAAGCCAACACCACGAGATCAGTACACCACCGTTCTGCGGTATTTAACAATTCGTCCGGACACTCGATCGGCCAAGTCTCATTCACATTAAGCTGGATCGTTGGAGTGTTTGGCGGCCTGATCGACCCCAAGCCATTTTTTAGCCGTCTCGACGTTGTCGAAGAATTTTACATTGACTCCACGGTTGCGGGCCACCGTTACGAAAAATTCACTTAATTCGTCGTGCTTATAATTGGGAAAACAAAGTGCGAGGGTAAGCCTCGGCTTGATCGCCGACATTTTAACCCCGGAATCAAAAGCCTGCATTGTATTCAGCTCACGCTTTACTTCTCCCGCTTCGACGAGAAACTTGCCGCAATTATGCTCCGCACCAAGCTCCGCAAAATGTTTCCAAATTTTTTCCATTGCTTCCGGATTAATAACTAAACCCGGTGAATGTTTGATGTGAATATAACTGCCGCAGAATTCGGCGTTGAACTTTTCGCTCATGTTCGTGTTCTCAGGTGGGAGCCTAAAAAAATGAAATGGCTGGATTTACCGCTCCGGATCGTGCAGGAATCGCGGGTGCGGCATATAATCAAATGACAAACATCGAATGACTATGAGAGAAAATATAGAACAATAAGGAAGAACTTGCAATGAAAATATATTGGACCGAGGGGCAATTGCACTTCCCTCGGCCCAAAGGATTTTCGCCCTTAAAAACTCTTACGAAATAAATAAGACGATTTTATAAAGAAGGTTCGACCGTTGCCCTGGAATCCGGGCTCGGAGAGCGACGGCCGGAGATGTGGATTGTAACTCTTGTAGTTTACATCGTCACTATAACCGGAGTATATCGCAGTGCCGGGGTGGCAAACATTCCAATATTATCCTGGCGCCCGACATCCTGCTATGAAGAATATCGATCCGTTCTAAATAGAACGGATGCTTTTCGGCAAAGAAAACCGGGAAGTGCAAATTCGCGGGCTGATGCACGGAAATTGTGACAACAAAGTTCGCTGAATTGTTCGTAATCCCTGAAAATTCAATCATTTTTCCTCCAAACGCTTTTACAAAACTCTTACAATCACGAATCGCCAAACCTGTTAGGCTTTTAATTGAGGGGAAAACCTCAATCGAATCCGGGCAGTTATTAAGCGAGGTATTAAATGGAAAACGTGGTGGAAATTCAGGCAAATTCGAAAAAGATCAATTGGTCGACCGTGATCGGCGTGACGATCTTTCACGCTTTGGCGGTTGCGGCTTTATTTACGTTTAGCTGGCAGAATGTGATCGCAGCGGTTCTTTTATGGTGGGTCATCGCTAGTTTCGGCGTCGGCATCGGCTATCACCGCCTTCTGACGCATCGCGGCTTTAAGACGCCCAAGTGGTTTGAACGCACGCTGAGCGTCATTGGATCGCTGGCGATCCAATCCGGGCCACTGACCTGGGTCACGACTCATCGTCTGCATCACGCATTTACGGAAACCGACGCCGATCCGCACAGCCCGCTTCACGGCACGTATTGGGCGCACATGGGCTGGATCTTTCGCGGCACGGCGCAGAATAATTCGATGGCGACAATGCAGCGTTATTGCCCCGACCTCGTCAAAGATCCGTTTCAGCTCGTTTTGAACAAATATTACTGGGTGCCATCTGTTTTCCTGGCAATCGGCTTATTTGCGATCGGCGGTTTGCCGATGATCTTGTGGGCAATATTTCTGAGAGTTGTCGTCGGCTGGCATTTTACGTGGCTTGTTAATTCGGCAACACACCTGTGGGGCACACGCCGTTTCGAGACGCGTGACGATTCCCGCAACAACGGCCTGATCGCCGCATTGACCTGGGGCGAAGGCTGGCACAATAATCACCACGCTCACCCGCGTTCCGCAAAACACGGCCTTGCATGGTACGAATTCGACATCAACTGGATCGAGATCAAGCTAATGGAGAAATTAGGCCTCGTCAAAAATGTCTATGCGTATAACCTCGCCACCGAAAAAACGGAGCAGGCTAGCGAACTCCAACCTGCTCACGAAACGGCGTAATCAAGATTTGGAATAGCCGCAAAAAGGCACAGAAAGCACAGGAAGGAATTTCTTTTTTGTGCTTTCTGTGCCTTTTTGCGGCTATTATTTCAGGAGTCATTTACCATTCTCCGTTTTCCATTTACCATTAACCCGTATGCGTCGCCGCAAAACCGCAATTTTCTTTCTCGTTCTCGGCATCTGCCTGATAATTCTCGCTGTCGTATTGAACGTCGGTTGGATTCTGCTCAATCTGCGTGAGGTCGCGGCGCTCGTCGTCGGAATTATTTTCTTTGCTCTGATAATCACCGGAATCGTGCTGAATACAATTTTTCTCGTCCGTGAGATCCGGCGCAGCGAGCAGCATGACGCCTTTCTAAATTCGATCACGCACGAACTTAAAACACCTATCGCATCGATCAAGCTTTATCTTGAAACACTAAAGCGGCGAAAGGTATCGCCGGAAAAGCAGATGGAGTTTTACGACGTTATGCTCGCCGACAGTGATCGTTTACTTCACATTGTCGAGCAGGTTTTGCAGGCCAGTCGGACGCGGGAAAAGAAGCGTCAGTTCAATATCTCGAACGTCGATATTAGCTTGCTCATAAACGAAGCGGCAACAATGGTTAGAACAATGCACAATTTGCCCGACACTGCTATTAGAATGACTGAAGCGGCTGGCGATATCCACGTGCTCGGCGACAAGGCCGAATTGCAGACTGTGTTCATAAATCTGCTCGATAACGCGGTTAAATACTCAGGCGCGAATCCAAAAATCGCCATCCGCACAAAAAATTCAAGCCTCAGTAAAAAGACCGAGATCTTCATTAAGGATAACGGTATCGGTATGAAGAAAGGCGAACTGAAACAAATATTCAAGAGATTTTACCGCGTAGCCGAGGGCGAGGCGAACGAACGCAAAGGCACTGGCCTCGGGCTGTTCATCGTAAAATCGATCATCGAAAAACACGGCGGCAGCATCCGCGCCGACAGCCGCGGCGAAGGATCGGGCACGACATTTTTCGTCCAACTGCCAAGGGCTTAAGTTCTGAGTTCAAGCTTCAGCTTGTCTTAAACCTAGAGCCGAAGACAAGCTGAAGTTTGAACTCAAAACGTTAAAAATATGTACGAATGGCGTGAAATGAATGAGGAAGAACGCAATACCGTCCTTGCACAACGCAAGGGCCGCAGTCTTCCCTGGCATTCGCCTCCGCGAGTCAAGTATGAAGGATATGTCAGTTGTATTTTTACCGCTGCCTGTTATGAACACAAACATATCATCGGAGAGACGTCAGAGCGAATTGAAGAATGTGCCGATATATTAATCGAGATCGCCGAGAAAACAGAAACCAAGTTTTCAGCTTGGTGTATTTTGCCCAATCACTATCATTTGCTGATCCGCACGTCTAATTTCGAACAATTCAAAGAGGAAATAAAACTTTTTCACGGGCGATCAGCTCGTAGGTGGAACTTAGAAGACTCATTAACCGGAAGAAAGGTCTGGTGCAGCTTTTTTGATCGACAAATAAAATCCGAGCGGCACTTTTGGGCAAGTCTTAACTACATTCATAATAATCCAGTCCATCACGGTTACGTTGCGAAATGGCAGGACTGGAAATTTTCGAGCGCCTCGAATTACCTAGAAACCGTAGGTAAATCCAAGGCCGCCAAAATCTGGCACGAATTCCCAGTTCTGGACTATGGAAAAAACTGGGACATTTATTAATGTTCTGAGTTCAAGCTTCAGCTTGTCTTCGGCTCAAGGTATAAGACAAGCTGAAGCTTGAACTCAGAACGTAAGAACTATGAAAATTCTCATTGTCGAAGACGAACAGCACCTTGCCGACGGCCTACGGTTTAACCTGGAAGCTGAGGGTTACGAAGCCGAGATTGCCCATGACGGCGAAACGGCGCTTAAATCGGCCGAAATTTCCGATTTTGATGCTATTGTTTTGGACATAATGCTGCCTGGCATCAACGGTTTCGAAGTCGCAACAAGGTTGCGGGCAAAACAGAATTACACGCCGATCCTAATGCTCACCGCCCGCGGCCGCCCAGAAGACGTGCTCAAAGGCTTCGAAGCCGGGACCGACGATTATCTGCCGAAACCGTTCGACCTCGAAATTTTCATGGCCCGCCTCAACGGCCTTCTCCGCCGCCGCGAATGGATGCGCTCCGAAAAGCAAGGCTCGCGCATTGACGACATTTACACTGTCAACGGCAAAACAATCGACTTCGCCAACCTCGAACTCCGCAGCAGCGGCGAAACCGTTCATCTGACGCTGATGGAGATAAAACTCCTCCGCTACCTGATCGAAAACGAAAACGTCACCGTCTCACGCAAAACGATCCTCGAAGAAGTCTGGGACCTCCAGGAAGACACCGACACAAGAGCTATCGATAATTTTATAGTGAGGTTAAGAAAATATTTAGAAGACGAGCCGAACAACCCGCAAATAGTGCGAACCGTACGCGGTATCGGTTATAAATTCGTTAGTGGAAATCATTAGTAAAATACCAACAAAATCCATGTATTATTACGACTGATTCCGCGTAACCGCCAAAATCAGTGTATTATGCGGAATCATTCTGCATAACCATTATTTGGGCGGCCTCTCCAAAAATTTACGTTTCAGAAATATATGACGAAAAGAATAATACCTATTCCCTTAATTTTATTCACAATTTGGTTTTGGTCAGCTTGCTCATTCCAAAAAGAAGCTGACCAGAAATTCGGAGACCAACACTTCAAAACGTCCATATCTTTAATCGAACTTCATAAAATTCGCTTCGGCGAATATCCGACTTCTCTCAAAGATTTGAAGTTCACGGGCGAATGGGACAAAATTGCGCTTGGTGGAATGAGGTATAAGCTTGTAGAAAACGGATACGATCTGGACGTTGTGAGAGGTTGGATCGGAACTCCTGAATTATCTTATCCAGACGAATTTTGGAGGGGTTTGGGTTTGGTCAAGTCAAATATGAAGCCTTAATCAACGCGTTGCCAACCAATTCAATGGGCGTAAGGGCAAAACAGCGACTTTCTTATCTCGCTTCTGGCTTCCTTTGTTTGTGCGAAGACGGTTTCGCCCCATATTATCTCAAGCGTTCACTCACAGTCATTTTCAAGTGATGATATTTGTCACAAAAATACAGTGCGCGGTGTTTCCCTAATCAAATGGAGGAACATAAGTAATGAGAACTTTTTTAGCAACATTTTTTCTGATTAGCTGTTTGTCGTTTCCCTTGAATTCTTCTCGCGCCGAAAATGAAGACGATTGTTTATGTATCGCATCTGAGACCGTTAAGAAATACTGCGAGCAGGAAAAATCGGGCGTTCCGAAAAACGAATATCAAATTAACCAAACAGCCATTGCCCGCCGCGATATTCAAGGCTTGATTAATCAAGGCATCGAAGCTGACATTGCCAAAGACGCGACGGCGCGAGGCTCAATCGAAACCGCAGATTTAACCATCAAAGAATTGGACGGAGAAACTCGCTCCGCCGCTCAAATCGGCGCAAGTGTCAACAACTATCAAGGAATTTTGCGAATCAGCGACGATACGAAAATCAGCGTCGAATGTCTGACCTTAAAAGGAAAAGAGGCGATTGTTTACACTAACCAGCATTTCGTCCGCTACGTTCCCGACCGCAAAGATGAAAGTCCGCACGAGCTAATCACAAACATCGTTCATCGTGAAACCTGGATTTTTACCGAGCAGGGTTGGAAAGTGAGATACATTGAGGAACTGGAACGCGGAAACACATATTTGGATGGAAAACTTTATAACCCTTAAATTAAAAATTAGCGTTTCTTTATGCAACGCGCCGCTAAATAATCAATGGACTTGAGGGCGAAACAGCGACTTTCAACTAGCGTTTTTGGTTTCCTCGATGTTGTGTGGATTCGGATTCGCCCCTCGTCGACTTCGCTGTTCGCTCTCCCATTGGTTCCGAACGACGATGTGATAAAATTGCTTTGGTCGCTTGA
>JANMSP010000554.1:0-4262 GCA_031389475.1 Pyrinomonadaceae bacterium | reverse complement strand
ACCAGCTTTCAGGATCCGGCCCCCGTAGTGCGCGGAATTAAAAAACAACTTGTAAAATACAAACGTGCCGACGGCGTCGATCTTTCTTTTACGCTTTATCTGCCGCCGAATTATAAGGAAGGAACGCGCTTGCCGACGCTCGTTTGGGCATATCCGCAGGAATTTACGGATTCTTCGACGGCGGGGCAGGTTGCCGGTTCGACCAATCGTTTTACGCAGCTCGGCGGAATTTCGCATTTGTTTTTCCTGTTGCAAGGGTATGCGGTTTTGGATAACACGACGATGCCGATCGTTGGTGATCCCGAAACGGTGAACGATACTTTTATCAAACAGGTCGTCGATTCGGCACAGGCGGCGATTGATAAAGGTGTGGAAATGGGTGTGGTTGACCGTGACCGTGTTGGTGTCGGCGGGCACAGCTACGGGGCGTTTATGACGGCGAATTTGCTGGCCCATTCGGATATGTTCCGTTCGGGAATTGCCCGGAGCGGAGCCTACAACCGGACGCTGACGCCATTCGGATTCCAGTCGGAACGGCGCACATTTTGGGAAGCTCCAGAGCTTTATTCAAAAGTTTCGCCGTTCTTTTACGCCAATAAGATAAACGAGCCAATACTTCTAATACACGGCGAGGCCGACAATAATCAGGGAACTTATCCGATCCAGTCCGAACGCCTTTTCGCAGCGATCAGCGGAACGGGCGGCAAGGCCAGGCTCGTAATGCTGCCGCTTGAATCACACGGTTATTCCGCGAAGGAATCGGTCGAGCATACTCTCTACGAGATGATCCAGTGGTTCGACACGCATGTAAAGAATGCAAAGCCGCGGGACGCTAAGCAAGTCGCGGATAAATAGGTCAGTATTGCGAGCGGGAGTGATTGGTCTGTCGGAAACCGGGAGCGATGGCGACGGGGTTCTTCTCCTGTCAGTACCGAGAGCGGTAGCGACCGGGGTTGTGATCGCCAAGAGAATAAGAACCCAGTCGCTATCGCTCCCGGTACTGACAGGACTAAACCGGTCTTATCTTGCGACTCTACTGAATCGTCGAGGCTTCTATTAAATGTATATTTTCCTGCACCTGGATCGAGCGGGCGAAATCGAAGTATTCGAAGGTGGCGTTTAGCAAATGCTCCGCCGCTCTTGCTTCAACCGGACGGGAAAAGAGGTATCCTTGCCCGATGCGGCAGCCGAGTGAGCGGAGCATTTCGAATTGCGCTTCGGTTTCGATACCTTCCGCAACTACCTCGATTCCCAGGTTCTCCCCCAGCATCAAAATGGTTTTTACGATCGATTCGCTTTTGTCGTCCGTGTCCATCTTATCGACGAATGAGCGGTCGATTTTAAGTCGATTGAAGGGAAAACGCTGCAGATAGCTAAGCGAAGAATAGCATGTGCCGAAATCGTCTGTGGACAAGGAAACACCGAGGGCGTTTAGATCGGACAAAATTCCCATCGCCCGTTCGCTGTTTTCCATCACGGTGCTTTCGGTGACTTCGAGTTTCAACTGACTTGCATGAAGGCCTGAACTGCCGATAATTTGTTTGACCGCTGCAGTTAGCGACGGATGCATTAGCTGCTTGGCCGAAAGGTTGACGCTGATCGCAAGCGGGAAATGAACCTGTTTCTGCCACTCGCCGGTTTGCCGGCACGATTCTTCCAAAACCCATTGACCGATTGGAATGACCAGTCCGGTTTCCTCCGCAATGCTGAGGAATTCGTCCGGCCCGATCATCCCGTGAACCGGATGATTCCAACGGATCAACGCCTCGAATTCGCATACAGAACCAGTTTCCAGCGAGATGATCGGCTGATAAAACACCTCGAATTCCTTACGCTTGATCGCGAGCCGCAGATCATTTTCGACCTGCAAAAGATTCATACTCCGGACGTGCATCTCGCTATTAAAGATCTCGCAACGGGCCTTCCCCGTTTCTTTTGCACGGTACATCGCGGTGTCCGCATCACGAAGGAAATCCTCGGCGTCACGGCCGATGTCGTCGGAAACGATAATACCGATGCTGGCGGAGGTAAATACTTCGTAGCTGCCGAACTTAAATGGAGCGGCAAGCTTTTTCTGAAGGCGTTCGGCGACGATGGTGGCATCGTCCTGACAGGTGATGTTGTTAAGAAGTATCGTAAACTCATCACCGCCGAGCCGGGCGACAATGTCTCGGGGCCGAATGCACGCGTCCAGCCGTTTCGCTATACCTACCAGCAGCTTATCGCCGATCGCATGGCCGAGACTGTCGTTGACCACCTTAAAACGGTCAATATCCAGAAACAGAACGGCAAATTTATGCCTTGGATCATTTTCGGTATGATCGACCGCCCGCTGAAGATGGTCCATGAATTCCAGGCGGTTCGGCAGATTCGTTAATGCGTCGTGGCGGGCAAAATGGCGAAGCTTATCTTCGGCCTGGCGGCGGGACGTGATGTCCCGCCCGATTCCCTGGACGCCGACCGGATTTTCATTCCGATATATGAGCCTCGTGTTGAGTTCGAGCATTACCTCGCGGCCGTCTTTCGAAATTATTTTAAGCTCATATGAATCGATAAGTTCGCCGGCAAGCTTTCTCCGCGTCATCATCTGGGCCAATTTCAGAGACTCGGGTGCAACTACCTCTGCGACATCCATCTTTAAGGCTTCTTCCCGCGTGTATCCGGTTATTCTCTCACCCGCCCGGTTTAAAGACGTGAAAACGCCGTTCATGTCGTGTGTGAAAATAAGGTCGTTCGCGTTCTCAAAAAGATCGCGATACTGCCGCTCGCTGTTCTTGACGGCTTCTTCGGCCTTTTTGCGTTCGGTGATGTCCCGGGCAATACCTTGAATTGCAATGGGCTTGCCGTCACGAAATATTGCGCAGCTATTCACCTCGACCGTTACGCGTTTGCCGCCTTTCGCGATGCAGTCCATCTCATAACTGGTCTGCTTGCCGTCGCGTATCTTTTTCGCAAGCTTGAGCTTGGCGAGCGTTAGAAACTCGGGTGCAGCAAGGTGCTTCAGGTTGATAGACAATGCTTCATCTCGGCTGTATCCGAAAACCTGTTCGGCTGCCCGGTTTATCGAAAGAAAATTTCCATCGAGGTCGTGAATGTAGATTATATCGTTGGCATGCTCGAACAGGCTGCGGTATCGCTCCTCACTGCCGGTCAATGCCTGCTCGGCCATTTTTTGAGCGGTTATATCGATGATCACACCTTCACGGCAAAGGATCTCACCGTCTTCGCCGCGGATCAGGCATCCGACGTCGCGAACCCAATGAGTTCCACCGCTAGCATCGACTATGCGGTATTCATAATCTGCATCGTCGCCCGATTCGGTAGAGGCCGTTGTTTTATCGAAGATCCGGCCAATGTCATCAGGATGAATAACCCGGAGCCAGATCGCCGGGTCGGTTTGCCATTCCTCGATCGGATAACCGAATTTTTCGAAGGCCGGGCTGACATAAAGCGGAGAATACGGCGGCACAGGTTCGACCGCATAGAATAGAACGGGCAAATTCTCGATGAAACTTCGGTATTTACCATCGCCATCGCCCGAACGGATCGAGCTTAATGATGACGAAGGATAAACAAAATTTGATTCGCTTTTTTTGACCATTTCAATCGGGAAAGCGGGCTAAATGACAGAATTTGTCACAAATGCTGACGCGGAATGTTAACAATGCGTTAATTCTAAGCCATATTATATCGTCGGGGGACGGTAAGTCGTTGAGTCATCGCATATTTACCGGTTTGGACGGTAAAATGGGAGCGGAGTGGTAGGTGCAATTGGCGTACCGAGATGGTCGAAATTCCGGCGAAGCCGCAAGGCCGACTTTAAGTCTCGCCAATCTCCTATAATCACGCTAAAATGAGATACACTCTTTCTCCGTCCAAACACTATGAAAAAACCTGCATTTATTTCCATTCTCGCAGCGCTTCTGTTTTGGCCACTGATTACTGTTTCAGCTCAGACGATGCCGCCGGATGCCGACCCGAAGATCTGGGCGCAAGCTTTGAAGATTCATAAAAAGGCAATAGTTATCGACGGCCATAACGATGTGACCTCGCCGTTGGTCGATGAGGATTTCGACCTCCGGACCAATTCCGTCGGGAAATTTCACGTTGGCGGCGATCCGTTTCACACGGATATTGCCCGGCTTAAAGCGGGCGGGATTACCGGTGAATTCTTCGCGATCTATGTTTCGGGAAGCACGATGAAGACCGGCGGAGCAATGCGGCGGGCGATGGACATGATCGATGCGACGAACAGGGAAGTC
>JANMSP010000525.1:0-4828 GCA_031389475.1 Pyrinomonadaceae bacterium | reverse complement strand
ATCTCCATTCCGGCGGCGTTCGGTCCAGTGTCTGCGGTAGTAAGGAACCGTTGTCGCTGCCCTTTCCAGCACGAATGAAAGCCTCTCGTTTTGCCAGGCATTCCACTCGGCCGGACTCCACGATTCTCTTTCGAGCGCTTCCCCGACGAGCCGCTCGGTGAATCGATCATATCGCCACCAGTTAAGGTAGTAGCCGCGGAGGCTGGCGACCGCACTGCGCGATCCGGCAGGCAAACGGTGATAAATGTCCAGGGCAATACTCATCAAGGTTGTGGTTCCACAAAAGCCGCCGGGCGTCCCTCGGTGCCGCGTTCGGTTTTTTTGTTCAGCATCTCCGAGAACACATCCGCCCAGGACTCGCGAACAGACGTCCAATCGGATTTTTCCGCCAGCCTGCGTCCGTTCTCGGATATATGCTGTGCAAGCTGAGGGTCATTTAGAAGTAATAGTATCGCCGCAGCCATTTCGTTTGGATCGTCGTCCTTAACAAGCAGGCCGTCGCTGCCGTGCGATATTAAATGGGATATTCCGCCGACTTCGGTCGCAACGACAGGAATACCCATCGCGCAGGCTTCGATTACGCTGACCGGCATGTTGTCGATGTGGTTCGTATTTATATATATATCGGCATCGGAAAACTCTATTCTCTTCGCGGCCTCGTCGAGAAAACCGGCAAATCTTACCGCTTCGCCAAGCCCCATCTCAATCGCTGAACGCCTTATTTCACCTTCCATCCCTTTATCGACTCCCGCCATGACCAAAGTCGCATTCGGAACTTCCCGCTGAACGATCGCAAAGGCATCGAGCGCCATTTGCGGATTGTAGATCGGATGAAAACTGCGCATCCACATGATCTTCGGCGAAAGCCGCTTACGAAGCCGGAATGGATAGCTCTCGATATCGATCACGTTCGGAACTACGCGAATATCGAATCCCAATACAGACATGCGTTGCGCGAGATAGGACGACGGTGCAATAACGATGGCGGCCCGCCTCAGCACTTGCTTAACCCAACGCGGGTATTTCTCCGCGAACTCCGGCAAGTTTCCTCCGTGAAGAACTAGAGCAGCCGGTATTCCGAATAGTCTCGCAAGGAGGCTGGCCGTGTCAGCGAGAACAAAACCAAGTCCGCTGTATACTTCAACGATCATTACGTCTGTCTTTGGGAAACTAAGCAAAAGGGTCCATACAACGTCAATCAGCCGCAAGATCCGATTACTTTTCGACGACGCGGAAGTAACCCAGTAGCCATCTGCAATAAACCGGTCCGCGACTATTTGCCCTTGCGTTGTTACGTGTCCCGGGATACGCCCAACCAAATTTCCCGCAATGAAAAGCCTCGGCCTGTTGTATTTCATTTTTCGTCGACGCCCTGTTTGTTCCGTGGTTTGTTCCATGAATACATCCCGTCCGTTCGATTTGCAGTTCCTTGACGACGTGGCAGCCTCGAACGCTCGCCTTTTTCGTTCTTCCGCCGATTAGTGATCGTTATGAACATTAGTCCCCACATCAAAGACGGAGCGGCCATACGCATTCCGGCATTGGTCATAAACAAACAACACCACGCCGCGGCACCTAGCACAAAGGCCTTTCCCATCAGCGTCCGCTGCCGCTTAAAGCACATAAAGATCATCGTCGCCATCATAACCAGGGAGAGTACCCCAAAAATACCGTGCTCGGAAAGCATACGAGAAAACTCTGTATGACTCATTGCCTTCCGGTCCAGATACGCTAACCGAAGATCGTAGGACGCTCCGACCCCAACGCCAAAAACGGGGTTCTCCCAAAAAAGCTGGACGTCCGATCCCGCTATCTCAGTTCGTTGTGAAGTACCCGTGTCCTCAAAACGCTCTAAAAGCGTGCCTCCGGTGAATTGGTTCATTACCGGAAAGACAAATGCCAAAAACACTAACACCAAGCCGGCGATCGGGGCAAGACGGCGCAGGGTAACGGAAGGCTGCTGAAGCCCGATCAACGCGATCACCAGTATTCCTCCGATGGCATTGTATATGCCTCCGCGCGAGAATGTAAGCACGCTTTGGGAAGTAAAGAAGATCGCGGCAAGGGCAAGACAAATGCCGTATTTTGTCGAGTTCTGAAATATCAGAAGGCATGCGACCGCAACAAACGTCCCCATCCCGAGCATCGAAGAGATCTGATTCGGGCCAAAGCCGCCGCTGGTTGCGAAATTCGACTCTCCGCCAAAATGAATTTCCTCGGCAGTAACAGTAAAAAAGAGGGTGGCAAAAGCAACACTCAATAGCGGTATGATTAGGGCGAAAAGCAACCTACGAAGCTGTGGCTGGTTAACCTCCGTATGTGCGAAGAACCAGCATGCGATCAAGAGGAAAAGGGCGCCGGACATCTGTGAGCTTATAATATCCCGTGCTTCCGCAAAATCCGTCTGAAGAAATGTCAGGACACATGCCGGTACCAATAGTAGGAAATAGGCAAGCGGTATCTTCGGGATGGTGTAATGGTTCCTCCTGATCAAAGCGACGATCGCGATCACGCATGGACCATATTTCCCGAATTCCCAAAAAACGGGTACCTTTGCCATCCGCCACAAGACTTCGGCCCCGACTAGATAGGCAATCGCCAATGCCACACGCTCTAGCCGATATTTTGGCTTTGCAGCCCAATAAAGCCCGATGACGAATACCGCAAACGGATGAAGCAGCGATAGCGATCCGCCGAAATAGATCAACGCTCCAAGCGGAAGATGGGCGAGACTTATCAGCACCAGCATGCGAAAGTTGCTGGCCGACCGCTTTTCCAAACTTTGAAACAGCCGCAGGCCCGCGATGTGGTTTTCTCTAGTCATTAATTCTTTTCGCACTAAACTGTCGGGCATAGATCTCGGGCAGTCGCTCGCGAAGATACGCAAGCGAATGGTGGCTGGCAACATGGACCTTGCCATTCTTGCCCAAAACTTCGCGACGGACCCGATCGATCACCAGACTCTTTGTCGATTCCGCCAGCCCTTCAAAGTCCGATGGGTCGACCACCAGGCCGGTATCCTCGCTTACTATCTCCGGCACGCCGCCTACGCGGGTTGCGACGACCGGCAAACCATGGGTCATTGCCTCAAGGATCACATTGGGCGTTCCTTCATACGACGAGGTAAGCACCAGAAGATCGGCTTCCCGGTAAACGGATGCCATGTCGCCTTGTTCCCCGGCAAACTCCAATTCTTTGTCGCTGAGCCCCAGATCGTCTCGAAGTTTTTCGATCGCAGGCCTTAACGGGCCATCGCCGACCATTTTGAATGTCAACCCGGACAATTTGTATTCTCGCAACAAACGCTCAGCCAGGTGAACGAACATTTCCGGCCTCTTTTCAGGTCCAAATCGGCCGACAAACAGTACGGAAACGTTCTCGCTGGCACTGGCAATTCCGTTTCCGCGGTCAACCGGCATTTCGACGATGTTTCTTACAAGGTCTATACAGTGCGATTTCAGCCCCCTTTCCACAGCTCTGTTCAAGGCCAAATCGGAATTTGTGATCAGATGGTTAGGCAAGTTCACCTGCCAGCGGCCGAATATTCGATCAGCCGCGATCTCACTGAATAGGTCGCTGCGGATTGCCCCGATCGACGGAACCCTCAATACTTTTCCCGCCAGTGCCGCGTAGATATTCGTGTAGAAATGAGCACTTTGGATAATATCCGCTTTAAAATCACGTACAGCCTTGATTATTCTTCTCAGTCTCTCAATCTTATTTCCCGAAGCACCAACCCAATGAATATCAACCCCTAAATCCTTTACGTCAGATTCCATTGCCTCGCCGCTGGTCAGACAAAGCAACCTGGTCTCGATTCCTTCAAGTTTGAGCGCTTGGAGCATATAGACTAGTTGCCTTTCGGCTCCGCCCCGTCCGAGCGTTCCGGCAAGAAAGCAAATCCTCACGAAGTCTCCTTCGAAAGCCTGAGCGATCCGTCGGGGGCTTGACGGTCGACATTCCAGGATCTCTGCAGAATCTCGCCGATGGAATCCCGCCAATTATCAAGAGAGTACTGTCCGGCGGTCTCCAGTGCGTGTCGTGACATCCGGCTAAACTTTTGAGCGTCGGTGCAAAGCGCGGTTACGGCGTCTGCCAACGTCTTCGGCGAGGCGTCATCGAGAAGCACCCCGCAACCAGACTTGAGCAGCGTCGGAAGAACCGAAACCTTCGTGGTAATGACTGGAAGGCCGGCGGCTAATGCTTCCAAAACGACTTTCGGAAAACCCTCGGAGGCAGACGTGGGGTAACAAAAGACGTGTCCTTTCCTTAATAGCTTAATCACTTCGGATTGCGGCACCTTGCCGTGAAATTTTACGCGAGTGCTAATCCCCAGTTCATCAGCCTGTTTTTTCAGGCGGTTTAGCAAGGAACCGCTGCCGATAACATCCAGCGAAACACCCTCGAACCGCTTAATCAACAACGGCAGGGCCGCGATCACAATATCGGTTCCTTTTCGCTCTTCCTGCCGGCAGGCAATAACTAAGCGAAGCTCGCCATCCAGAGGCAATTCTCGCGGTGATCCGGAGCGAATTTGTTCGGCGGCAAGCGAGGTGGAGAATATCCACCGGACATTCGAGTTTCGTTTCGAGGGCGGTTCAGAGCTGCCGCCGGTGGCAAGCATTACATTTCGTCCACCGGCAAAACGCTCCATCGACCATTTCCACGCTCGCTCGGCAATCGTTCCGGGTGCCAGCCAATTACCGCAATGGCGGACAAACAGGCGCTTTCGCCGCATCAGGGCGAAGATCATCCCGATGGTCCCTACATCTCCCGGAATAGGAGCGTGAACAGCGTCGGCTTTTCCGACAGCGTTCCATATCGTCGG
>JANMSP010000465.1:0-3321 GCA_031389475.1 Pyrinomonadaceae bacterium | reverse complement strand
GTTTCGCTCGGAAATTTATAATTTATTCAATAAAGCGAATTTCTCCAACCCGCCGGCTGTAATAACGACCAGCGTCGGAAATTTATCGAGTCAAATTCAGCCCGGACAGCCATTTACCGAAGCGGTCGTCGGTCAGTTCGGTGTTATCAACGGAACGGTCGGACGAACAGTCGGGCTAGGCACGAACCGCCAAATTCAGTTCGCATTGCGATTGAACTTTTAGTAAAACGCAAAAAACAATAAAGGCGGGAGGACTTGGTGTTCTTCCGCTTTTTTGTTTGTCGCAAAACACTGCCGAGCCTGCGGAAAGGCTGTCGTCGTAACGGGAAGTTAACGTTTTGTTCAAAGAAACGTAACAACTTTCCTGTACGATTCGCGTTATATCGACAGCTCAAATGTTTCACGAAATTTGCCGGGACAGCTTATGCCCGGGAAAGATTTACAGGAGAAAATTGTATGAAAACGTCCCCCTTTCGCGGAGCTTTTGCATTTGCAATGCTTGCGGTTTTGGCTTCTAATTTCACCATTTTGGCGGCTTCCGGAAATCCCGACATCGAATTGCGGGTCTTGGGAACATACGCCGCCGGTGCTTATAATGTCGGCGCGGCGGAGATCGTCGCCCACGACCCGGAATCGCAGCGGCTGTTTGTGGTAAACGGCGCCGTCGGCAAGATTGATGTGCTGAGCATCACCAACCCATCAGTTCCGGTGCTGCTTTTCTCAATCGATCTGGCCCCGTACGGCCGGACCGCAAACAGCGTTGATGTCCACAACGGCATCGTCGCAGTGGCGGTCGAAGCAACTGTCAAAACCGACAACGGCAAAGCGGTGTTTTTCGATACCGACGGCAATTTTTTGAAGCAGGTAACGGTCGGAGCGTTGCCGGATATGATCACATTCGTCCCGCGCGCACGAAAAGTTCTGGTCGCAAATGAAGGCGAGCCGAGCAGTGATTATTTGATCGATCCGCTCGGAAGCGTCAGCATTATCGACATCAGACGCGGCGTCCATCGGGCAACGGTCACGACCGCGGACTTCACGGCCTATGACGACGAGATTCTCGATCCCAGCATTCGTATATTCGGCCCTAACGCTACGGTCTCGACCGACCTCGAACCGGAATACATCACAGTCTCGGACGATGCGAAATTTGCGTATGTGACCTTGCAGGAAAATAATGCCTTGGGCGTCCTCAATTTGAATTCCGGCAGATTTACGAAGTTGATAGGCTTGGGTTTCAGCGACCATTCCCGGCCAGGTTTCGGCATTGATTCGAGCGACCGTCTGAACAGCTCGACACCCGGCGTCATCGAGATCGCTCCGCGGCCCGTGGTCGGAATGTACCAGCCGGACGGCATTGCATCCTTCAAGCATCGCGGCAGGACGCTTTTGATTACCGCTAACGAAGGCGACGCCCGCGACTACTCGGCGTTTTCCGAAGAAGCCAGAGTAAATTCGCTGCCGCTTGATCCGACAGCTTTTCCCGACAGCATTTTTCAAAAGACCGATCCGCAGATCGGCCGTCTGAACGTCACGAAGACGATGGGAAATTACGACGGCGACACCGATTACGACTGGCTGTTCTCATTCGGAACCCGCTCGTTTTCGATCTGGACGACCAGCGGCGGCCAGCTTTTCGACAGCGGCGATGACATCGAGCAGATCACAGCCCTCGCCCATCCGCTCAATTTCAACGCGAGCAGCACCAACAACACCCGCGACGACCGCAGCGATAACAAAGGCCCCGAACCCGAAGGCGTGACAACCGGCAGAGTTTGCGGACGGAATTACGCCTTCATCGGTTTAGAACGCATCGGTGGCGTGCTCGTTTACGATCTGTCCGATCCGCGTGCTCCGCGCTTTGTACAGTACATCAATAACCGGAATTTCTCGGCCGCGACAAATACAGCCGCCGCCGGCGATCTGGGACCGGAAGGCCTGCACTTTATCAAACGGCGGGACAGTCCGATAAATAGTCCGCTTTTAGTAGTCGCCAACGAAGTCAGCGGCACGACGACGGTCTATGAAATAGACCGTACAGGCTGCCGCTGCGGCCACGGCAGAAACGACCATGATGACGATGAAGAAGAATCGGATTAGTTCGGTTTTGCAGACTGTATAAGTGAAAAAGGCGAAAGATCCAATCTTTCGCCTTTTTCACTTATAAAATCCAAACTGGTTAAACTCTATTTTACGGCCGTCGTCTGCTTTTCTTTCGGATCATACGGCGTTGCCTGGTAGCGCCTTACTGCTTCCTGGGCGTTATCGTAATTATCGCCGAGATCGGCAGCTCGTTTGTATGCTGCGGATGCTCGTCCGCGATCGCCTTTGCCGTCGTAGGCGTTGCCCATTTTTATGTTCGACCAAACGCTGAGCCAGGTCGGGCTAAGATTTCCGCCGAGCGTCGCTTTAAAATTATCGATAGCGACGTCGTAATTTCGCTGTTCGAGGAACAACAGGCCGAGGTGGTAGTAGATCCACGAATTCGAGCGGTCGAGTTTCAGAGCCGCTTCGAATTGGGCCTGTGCTTCGACGTAATTGCCTTCCTTGAACTGCTCGATGCCGCGGCGGGCGATCGACGAAACGCGAAGATCGGGCGAAATCCGCAGCAGCTTGTAATTCGGATCGATAACGACGCTGAGCGGTTTGCCGTCGGATTCGATATTGAAATCTGCACTCGCTTCGTCCATTTGAATCGTCACCAGTTTCAGGCCGCCATCGCCTTCGGAGCGAAGCTGGACATCGACCGGCAGGCGAAGATTGTCGTAATTCTGCTTGACCGTCCCGCGTGCGACGAACTTGCCCCCGCGTGTGCGAAGAATCAAATAATCAGTAGTGAATTCAGGAACGCCGGTGCCTTCAACCCAGCGGGCGAAGAAATAACGCATATTATCACCGGCGACGCGTGAGGTCAGCTTTTCGAATTCATCAATCGAAACATTCTTTCCGCGATACTCCTGAAGGTAAGTTTTTAAAAGCTGGTCGAATTTCTGCTGGCCGAGCGTGTCGCGCAAGAGTTTGAAGGCCATTGCACCCTTCGCGTACATGATGTATTGATAGGCGGTAGATTGATCGTCGAGGTTTGCCGGAACACGCAGGAGCGAAGCGTTTTGCTCGAACGTCAGCGATTTTTCCAAAAGCTCGCGGCGCAAGGCGTCGAGCTTTGCTCCGTCCATAGTGCTTTCACGCAGCGAAAACGCACTGTATTCGGCGAGTCCCTGCGAGAGCCACGCATCATCGAAAGACTTCAATCCAACGGTCAATCCCCACCACTGAAACGCCGCTTCGCGCTGCAGGCGGTCGTTTGTGATATCCCGGCCC
>JANMSP010000423.1:0-16065 GCA_031389475.1 Pyrinomonadaceae bacterium | reverse complement strand
TGGTCAGCTCATTAATTTGGCTCAGATGAAATTTCAACAGAACCTAGTACTGAAAAAGATCAACGATGCGAAAACTGAGCCGACGATGAATAAAAAGCTGGCATTCGGATTAATAGTTCTCGCGGCATTTTACCTGGCGGCGATCTTTGCAGATTTTCTCGCGCCGTACGATTACCGGCAGCAATCTCGCCAGCAGCCGTCCGCTCCGCCGTCAACGATTCGTTTTCGCGATTCTGAAGGAAATTTTCATCTGCGTCCTTTTGTTTACGCTGTTCGTCTGACCGATCCGCTTTCGCTGCAATATGCCGAAGACGCTTCCCGGCCCGCGCCGCTCGGTTTTTTTGTTCGCGGCCACAAATACAACTTTCTCGGGATTATTTCCAGCGATCTGCACCTTTTCGGAACCGTTGATTCCTCCACACGCATTCATTTGCTCGGCACAGACGATTTGGGCCGCGACCGGTTTTCGCGGCTTCTCAATGCGGTCCGGTTTTCGCTGATCGTGAGCCCTTTAGGAACCGTTCTGGCATGTATTTTAGGAATTCTCGTCGGCATTATCAGCGGTTATGCCGGACGGTTGTTCGACACCGTTTTGATGGGAACGGCAGACGCGATGATGTCATTGCCGACGCTAATACTTATTCTGGCGACGCGGGCGGCATTTCCGCTCGAATTGCCGCCGATGAGTGCAGCTTTCCTTTTGATAATGATATTTGCGTTTACGGGCTGGGCGGAAATTGCACGCCTTGCCCGTGGATTGGTGTGGTCGATGCGCGGACGGGAATTCGTGTTAGCCGCTAAAGCCTCCGGCCTTACCGAGGCCCGCATCTTGTTTCGCCATATTCTGCCGAATATTTCGCGGCCGCTGCTAACGCAGGCGACGCTGATGTTTCCGGCATTTCTCCTGGCTGAGGTTGCTTTATCCTTCCTCGGCGTTGGCCTGCAGGAACCGGAAGCGAGTTTAGGCAATATGCTGACGGCAGCGAGCGACCTAAATCAACTAGCGGCCAATCCATTCGTACTGCTCTCGCCCGCAATTGCTATCTTTCTGTTCGTTTTTGGAATTCGTCTGGTAAGCGACGGGCTGAAGGCAAACCCTGCGGGAAGTAATTAATCTCGGGTAAAAGGAAGAAGTATTAGCCGCGGATGAACGCGGATGACGCGGATAGGAAGTAGAAAAATTGTTCTTTATCTGCGTATATCTGCGTAAATCCGCGGCAAGTACTCTTTTCTCAAAGTCTCTGTAGTTCAATATTTTGCTCGATAATGTAATACTTATGTTAATTATAGGCGGCGTTCGCGTTTTGAAATAAATGATTGCTAATAATTTGACAGGTTTCGACAACCTTCCCCAGACTATTCCTCACTTTTGCATCGAATCTTTTCGGCGGCACGATAAAAGAGACGCTCTCGCATACAAGATCGGCGACGTTTGGCATTATATGCGCGGCATGGAGGTTATCGAACGGATTAGGCGAATTGCTCTCGGCCTTGCCAGTATGGGTGTAAAGGAAGGCGACCGCATCGCTATAATCTCCGAAAACCGGCCGGAATGGTCGCTGACGGATATTGCAATCCTTTCTCTACGAGCGATAAATGTTCCGATTTACACAACACAGGCTGTCGAGCAAATCCGTTATATTCTCGAAGATTCGGGAGCGAAAATGCTTTTCGTGAGCGGCAAAAAGCTTTTGAAACACGCCGAGAACGCCATTCAAAGTGTCGAACGGATCGAAAAAATGATCTTCTTCGATGACGACGCGGTTCCCGAAAACGATAATCGGGCGATGACGCTCGCGGCCATCGAAACGCTCGGCGACGAGCAGGAGCGGAGCGATCCGCGGGCGTTCGACGATATGCTTAAAAAAGTCGCGGCCGACGATCTCGCCACGATTATCTATACTTCCGGCACCACCGGCGAGCCAAAAGGCGTAATGCTCACGCACGAGAATTTTACGCACACCGTTTCCTCCGTTTCGAAAGGCCTGCCGATCCAATCTGACGACCGCTCGCTCGCGGTTTTGCCACTCTCGCATATTTTTGAGCGAACTGTTTTTTACGTGCTTTGCTCGAACGGCGTCTCGATCCATTACTGCTCCGCGTTCGATCAGATCGCGTCGCATCTGCAGGAAGTAAAACCCACGATAATGACCGCCGTGCCGCGTCTTTTCGAACAGGTTTATCATAAGATCGTCAAAAAAGGTAAGGCCGCCGGCGGCTGGAAAACATCGCTGTTCGATTGGGCTCTCGTCGTCGGGCAGGATTATTGGGAAGCCAAGGACAAGCACGAATCGGTTTCGCCGGTTTTGGCGGCAAAGCACGCCGTGGCCAGCAGGCTCGTTTTTTCTAAATGGCGTGAAGGCGTCGGCGGAAACCTGCGGTTTTTCGTGTCGGGCGGCGCTCCGCTTTCTAAGAAACTTTCGTACGCTTTCTGGGCCGCCGGAATCCCTATCCTTCAAGGATACGGCATGACCGAAGCCTGCGTTACCTCGGTAAACCGGCCCTATGACAACAAGGTCGGGTCGATCGGTTCACCGCTTGAGGGCATCGAAATGAAGATCGCCGAAAAAGAAAGCGAAATTCTTATCCGCGGCAAAAACGTCATGCGCGGTTATTACAACAAGCCCGAAGAAACCGCCAAGGTCATCGATAAGGACGGTTTTTATCACACCGGCGATGTCGGCTATGAAGATGCGGACGGCCATTTCTTCGTCACCGACCGTATAAAGGATCTCTTTAAGTTGTCGAATGGAAAATATGTCGCTCCGCTTCAGGTCGAAAGTTTATTAAAGCAGAGTCCGCTTGTCTCGCAGCCGGTCGCCGTTGGGTCAGGCCGAAAGCAGGTCGGAGCCCTGATCGTGCCTGATTGGGACGCATTGAAGGAAGTTCTCGCGGACGAAGGAATAGCCGCATCCGGTTCGCGCGAGGAAATGTGCGAAAATCCGCATATCATAAAACGGGTACAACGGGATGCGGTCGAATTGACCAGGGAATTAAATGACCACGAGAGAGTAAAACGCGTCTATTTGCTGCCTCGCGAATTTTCAATCGACAAAGGCGAAATGACCCCGACGTTGAAAATCAAACGCGGCGTCATAGATGAGAAATATGAGGAAGCGATCGATGAGATCTGCGGGAGTTAGTGGTGAACGGTTAGTGTTTTAGTGGTGAACGGGTAGTGGTTAGTGGTGAGTTACGAAATGATATGTCCATGATTTCACTAACCACTAACCACTAACCACTAACCACTAACCACTAACCACTAACCACTAACCACTTACCATTTACCACTAATCTCATCCTCTTCCATCAACCTATCGAAAAAAGAATCGTCGCTATGTTTATTCAGCAATGCTTCCGCTAGTTCGAAGAGCGGTTCAGGCATCTTTTCGGGCTCAATTTTTTCTTCGACCGGCGGATAATGCGAATAGAATTCAACTTCGGCTGCGCAGAATTCGCAGGACTTTAGATGTCCGCGGATTTTCCGACCGTCCTCTATCTCCATATCGCCGGTTTGAAAGGCTAGTAGGTCATTCGACGCCGGGCAATCCTCATTTTTACGAAAGTTATCCATTTTCGAAACTCAATTTACAGACTTTCCCAAACGCGCGTCAAATAACGGCGAGTACTTTTCGATAAAATAAAACTATGTCTACAACCTTTGTAAATCCGTAATGCGGCACTAGTTCCATAACTAAAAGAATAAAATCCTATTCAAAGGTACATACTTACCAAGCCGAAGCCGATTTTGGTGCGTCTAAGCAGATTAAATGCAGCATTTATAAAATGATGTTTAAAATCAATGTTGAATGCAAAAACTTGTTGCTCAAATCCAAAATAATTGCTAATATTTAATTCGTAGGCAGTGAGCATAAACCGGCTTAGTGCCGTCAAACCAGAAATAACCGCAGTGCCCGGCGGAAATCTACGCAAAGCACTTCTCTACTTACAATCAAATTGCGATTCAGATTTTCGCTGATCCCGGCATCGATTTGCCCGGAGCCACAGTGACTTTCTTTCTCGACGAACGGCGCGACACGGCCAGGGAAAATACCCCACAGGTTAAATATGAAGCCACTTGAACAGCAGGAAACCCTGCCAAAAGCCGCACCGGTGAGACATCACAAGGTTGGCAAATGGAATGAAAGCCTCCAGGCATCGGATGTAAATCAGATCTGGATCGAGCTTCATAGGATCGTTTCGTCACATCCGTTGGTTAGGGCGTCGAAACGCGCCGGTTTTCTCGTAGAGGAAGGCAAGTATAACGCCTACACCGACTTAACCCAGGAGCTGTTCGTCGCACTGCTAAGCAAAGAGCGTTTTCAGCATTACATCGACACCGCAATGACGGATGCCGAGGTCGAAGCCGAGATCAGCCAGATCGAGCTGACCAATATGCTGACGGCAGAGCTTCGCAAACGGTATCCCGAATCATATCGCCTGGCTCGCAGAATTTCCACTTTGATCCAGTCAGGCAAAACATTTAAACGATTCGACAATGTTGGTAATCCAGAAGCTCACCGCCGTTTAGCCGACCGTCTTTACGGCCTCAGCGACTGGAAAATTCAGAAAATGCGCCGCGACGTGCAGGAAATGCACGAACGCGTGAGGGTCGTTTCATTCCACAGCCGCGATACGCGAATGGTCGGCTGCACCGGCGACGCCCAAATCGTCATCAGCAATCCGGAACTAGAAAAACTAATTATCCGTGTTTTCAAGGCGATCGATTCTCCGGTCGATGTCCGTTCCCTGCGTTCATTCGTAATGTCGCGTCTGCCGATCATGGACATACACCTCGTTCCGGTCGGCGGTTCGGGCGACAGCGACGATGACGACCGTGGCCACTTCGAAATTGCCGACACCCGCGAAACTCCTGAAGAAGATTTATTTCGTCATGAAGCGGAAGATGAAGCGGCAGGTTTCGTCGATGGCTTTCTATTGAATTTGAATAAATCCGTCCGCGGCAAGGGAAAGCAGTACGACCGGATGATCAGCGTTTTGTGGCATTGTTACCTAATATCGGACAGCGGAACGCAACTCGAAGTGGCGGAAATGCTCGGCGTATCCGATTCGCTTGTGTCCGATTACCGCAAACGTATCGAATCGACTCTGCAGCAGCTTTCGTTTGACGGCGTCAACGAAGCAAGGCAATTCGAAAAAGCATTAAAGAAAAAAGTGCGTGAAATGATCGCGGTTGAAAGGGAAGAAGTTGTCGCTTAGTGACTGAAATCAAACGTGAACTTATAGACAATTAACATTGCGTGCAACGGTTCATACTAAGTGATTCGATCAATTAGTTCATTAAGATTGATAACATCAAATCCGTCCACCGGAACGCGTTTAAGCCAAAGGGGTAATCGTTTTTCATTGGTGACGAATACATCAGCAGCAGTGGCTTGTACAGAATGCAGTAGATCTCCAAAATCTCCCGTGCCTATTTTCCCGGGAACTCCTTGTTCGCCAAACCATTTGGAATAGATCCAAGAAAGACAATAAAGTGTATGTAGCTTTACTGCTTTCGCTTCTAAAAGTCCTTCAAAGCCAAGCTTTTTACAGCTTTCGTAAAGATTAAATGACGCCGCGAGTGAACCTGCTCGTTCTAATGAAGACTTTTTCCAGAGTTCCTGGAAATTCATTGGAGCGTCAACATTATATGCCTCGCCAAATCGTCGAACATTAGCGAAAACACTAGAAAAATTTTCTTTATCGTTTCTAGCTAGAGTGATGAATTTTTCCGCAATCTTCTCACTGTCTCTTCCTTCTTTTAGGGCTCGAACAACTTTTCTATGAATTTTAGTTAGCATGTCTGGAAGTTTATGTCCCAGAGCATAACTTTGTACTGCTTCAGCGAGCAAAACTTGCGGGGTTTTGATTATTCTTCCTTTCAATACAAGGTCAAATATAAGTTGAAACTCTTTATTAAGATTTCTTTTTGAGAGGGCGATTGTAGGAAAGGTTTCTTCAATTACAGTAGGACTTAAAAGTATTTCAATCGAGCCTCGGTCAATCGCGGCTTTTAAGGTCTGTAGTACTTCCGGCGATGCTGAGGTCTCGACCAACGTTTTTATATCTCCAAAAACATTTCGGTCGAAATAAATTTTCATTGGATGCCGGGATGAAAAATTAATCCCCGTTTCCCATCTTCTCCATCAATTCGTCAAAACGCGGATCATCACGCAGAGAATTAAGATTATTGTCATGCTCGAAATGCGGTTTATTTTGGTTGCCGAGCTTTACCGCGCGATTTAGCCATTTGAACGCTAAGTCGTGATCGCCGAGCAAAGCATACGTTTCGCCCACCCAATACGCCATGTCATGATCCGCTCGCGCAAGAGCAAGTGCATCTGGAGTAAGCTGAGCTTTGGCTTCATCCGGCTTGCCTGAACCCGCGAAATACATTGCGAAAAGCGGCCTGATGCCGTCCATTTGCGGATTTTCTTTCAGCACTCTTCCCATCAGATCAATAGCTTCCTGATGATCACCGCGGAAATAATAGACGCCCGAGCGGAAAATCGCCAGCATCGGATGATTCGGCTCGGCCTTCTCGCCGCGTTCGATCTCTTTTATGGCTTGCTCGTAATCTTGCTTATAAATAAAGATACGGGCGCGATTGTAGGCCGAAACGGCACGGGCCGCCGGATCGAGCCGCGAAAGTTTTTCGAATGCTTTCAGCGAGTCCTCGTATTCACCGTCGAGTCTGTGCATCACACCTTTTACAAAATAAAGTGGAGCTTCGTTGGGAAATTGTTTATGCAGTATCTCGATCTCGGAACGCGCCTTTTTCTTTTCGCCGCGGGCCATATAAATCATTACCATCAGCACGCGGGCTTCGACCACATTCGGGTCGTAGAAAAACGCTTTGCTGAACGCGGTTTCGGCGTACGTATAATCTTCGGGCTCTCCCAACCCTTTAAAGAAGCGGTTGGCGTAACAAGCGCCTAGACCGCTATACGCAAGCGCGAAATGCGAATCGAGATCGACCGCGTTCTTAAAATTCTGAATAGCAGCGTCGCAGTCATCCGTATCTAAAGTCCGGAAAATAAACCGTCCGAAATTATCGCGGCCGCGCAGGTATTCTTCCCAGGCCTCGCGATTATCGGTCGCCCGCCGCCCGAGCTTTTGCTGATCGCCGTCGGATAGTTCCAGCCGCAAACCTTCCAAAATTCGTTGGGCAATACTATCCTGAATAGCCAGGATATCCGATCCCTCGGCATCGATCCGGTCGCTCCAAAGAATGTCTCCGCCGACAACATCGAGAAGCTGTGCCGTTACCCGCAATTTATCACCGCCACGCAGGAAACCGGCCGAAAGCACGGCATTAACGCGGAGTTCGCGTCCCGCTTCGCGCGGATCGACCTCTTTGCCGTGATATTTTGCGATCACCGAACTCGGCCGGACAATGATCGAGCGGATTTGCGCAAGCTCCGTGATAACTGCGTCTGCAAGAGCGAATTCGTAAAAACTCGCGTTTTCATCCTGCCCAAGATTCTTGAACGGCAGGATCGCAACGCTTTTCTTTTCCTGTCCGGTCGCGGTGAGGTTAATATCGGGCACAAAAGACGGTGAGTTCGATTCCGAATTAGAGCGGGCTGATGTTACTTCCGGAACCGATTTACCTGTAAACCAATTCAGAGCCTTCTTGAAAACGCCACTATCGACATGGCTCGGCACGAATGTATCTCCCGACATAAGCTGGGCACCGGCGACCTGTTCGAGCACGGCCCGCAAATCGTCGCGCATCGCCGAGATTTTTTGGTAGCGATCTTTCGGATCTTTGGCGAGGGCTCGATCAACGATCTGCTGCAATTGAGGCGGAAGCGTTTCCTGGCGCTGCTGTTCGAGCGGCTTCGGCGTGCCATGCAAAACCTGATGGCGAACGTCGATTACGGTTTTTCCCTGAAACGCCCAAATCCCAGTCAGCATTTCGTACAGCAGCACACCGGTCGAGAAAATATCGGATCGAGAATCGGCTCGTTCGCCACGGGCCTGTTCAGGGGCGGCGTATGTTGCCGTGCCGTAAGGAATTCCTAGTTCGGTTATGTCACTTTTATTATGGCCTTTTGTTTGGGAGTCGTATTCGTCCTCAAGCAGTTTCGCCAGCCCGAAATCCAGAATCTTCGCTTGTCCGGCGCTCGTCACCATTATATTTCCGGCTTTTATATCGCGGTGAATGATGTTCTTCGAATGTGCGTAGGCAAGGGCGTCGGTTACCTGAATAGCAATGGAGACAGCACTTTTCAATTCGAGCGGGCGGCCTGCGACGAGTTGGCGGACGTTCTTTCCCTCGACATACTGCATGGCGATATAAAAAACGCCGTTTTCGCTATGAAAATCATAAACGGTGCAGATATTCGGGTGATCTAGTTGGGAACAAAGTTGGGCTTCGCGTTCGAAGCGTCTGAAGTTAGCGGTTTTGGCGGTAAGTTCCGGCGGCAGTATCTTGATAACAACGGTCCGGTTGAGCTTCGTATCGAGAGCCTTGTAAACCGTTCCTTGTCCGCCTGAGCCGATCTTTTCCTGAATTTTATATTGGTTAATTAGCGAACCAATCATAACGAGTGCGGATTGCGGAATACGGATTGAGGAACCCGGATTCTCGCAATCGAGATGCGTAACCGTTCCAACGGAAAACGCTATTATAGTCTAATCTTAAAATTCCGCAATTCACAATTCGCAATCCGCATTTAAGAGCCGGCAAACTGCCGGCTAACCTGGTATGATCGTTCAGCCACGCGGCGGATCGCCCCAGCCCGATCCGATATAAGCTCCGTTTTCAACGATACACGGCACCACAAGGTCACCGCCTGAAAATTCCAGCATCTCGCGCTGACGCTCTTTATCATTCTGAGCATCGTATTCGATGAATTCGACGCCCTGTTCGTTGTAATACTTGCGGGCCTGAGCACAATACGGACAGTCAGGCTTTACATACATTACTAAAGACATTGTTTTTTAACTCCTTTTATTTAAGTTATGTTAGCGGAGTTGTCGGGAACGTTCAAACTCAACGGCCGGAGCCCGGACGCCCCCGTCCGGATGAGCGTCGCTTCGACGCGAACAAGCTTGAGCGATGGACAATATAAAACGTACAATGGAAAATTAAGGAGTAAGATTCGGCAATCTCCATTGTCAGTTTTATATTGTCCATTGCAACGCAGATGCGTTCGCGGACCCCGCGGGCGGACAAAGGTGTCCGCGTTCCACTATGACTGACAACGAAATCTTCGAACCATACGATCGGTTGATCGAAATCGAAATTTGCGGAGATACTTATAAAGTTCCCGAAAATAATTCGATCCTCCGCGGGTTGCAGTTCCTCGATATGGAAGCAATCTCCTACGGCGATTTCTGCTGGAACGGCGAATGCCTGAATTGCCAGGTCTGGCTAAAAAACGGCGACAAGGAAAAAGCCGTAATGGCTTGCCGCACCGATGTTTTTGAAGGCATGGAGATATCGAGGTTAAGTCCCGACATTTCGTTTTTATCTTCGGAATAATTGCTAACAATAAAAATCGGAGTATTATTCGACTGGCAGTTAAGCAACAGTTCGAAGAACAATACCCGGATATCTATATGAACGTCACCGACGATCTTCTGCAGCCAGAAAGTTTTTGAAGTAAAAGTTAGTGGTTACTCAAGGCCGGACGTTAAGATTCGCATTTGATTAAGTGAGGACAATATGAAACAAGCGCTGTTAATATTTTTGGAAACTACTGTATTACTTGGTCTTGTATGTTTTTTTCACAGTCCCAGTAATGCCCAAGCCAAGCCTCCGAACATTATCGTTATCGTCGCCGACGACATGGGATACGCCGATATCGGCGTACATGGAAGCAAAGATATTCCCACACCTAATATAGATTCTCTGGCTAAATCCGGTGTCCGCTTCACCGACGCCTATGTAAGCGGCCCATATTGTAGTCCTACAAGGGCCGGACTTATGACCGGCAAATATCCGCAGCGATTCGGCCACGAGTTCAACATTCTTGATAATCGGGGAGCACATCGTGATGTCGGTCTGCCTATGTCCGAGTCCACGATCGCGGATAGGCTCAAATCCGCTGGGTATAATACGGCGGTGCTTGGTAAGTGGCATTTAGGAAGTGCTCCCCGCTTTCAGCCGCTTGAACGCGGCTTTGATGAGTTCTTCGGATTTCTCCACGGTGCTCACTCCTACATGAGTCCCACTCATTCTGAAAGCAATCCCCTGTACGACGGCAAAAAGATCGTTGCGGAACCCGCCTATTTAACCGACGTATTGGCGGATCGATCGGTAGACTTCATCAAGCGGAAGCGAACTCAGCCTTTCTTCCTTTATCTTGCCTTCAACGCGGTACACACGCCGATGGAATCGACCGAGCGCTACTTGGCGCGATTCGCACACATCGGCGACGAGCGGCGCCGTACTTATGCCGCGATGCTGTCCGCCATGGACGACGGCATCGGAAGAACACTGGCTGCGTTGCGTGAGCGGAATTTGGAAGAAAACACGCTGATATTCTTCTTTAGCGACAACGGAGGCCCGACGATTTATGGAGGCATTAATGGCTCCAGCAACGCACCGTTGAAAGGCTCGAAGCGGACAACATGGGAAGGCGGCATCCGTGTGCCGTTCATCGTGCAGTGGAAAGGCCGGATCGCCGGGGGCAAAACTTATTCGCGGCCGATAATTCAGCTCGACGTGCTGCCGACGGCCCTGGCCGCGGCTGGAATCAAACTGCCTCCAAAATCAAGTCTTGACGGAGTAAATTTACTACCGTTTCTTGCCGGTAAATCGGGCCGTCCGCATGAAATCCTATACTGGCGGCTTGGCGGAATTATGGCATTGCGGAAGGGCGACTGGAAGCTGGTGATGATGACGGAAACGGGCTTTCAGGAAGAACCCGCGGAGATCAAAGACCTCTCCGGGTTGAACCTCTACAATTTAAAAGACGATATCGGAGAAACTAAGGATCTGGCGTCGAAACATCCCAAAAAGGTCAAAGAGCTGGCCGCTGCTTGGCAGAGCTGGACCACCGGGCTTGCAAAGCCGGGATGGCTTCCGCCTAAATAAATCCTCCAAGAAAATACGAGCGGTTTTGTAGGTCATACGTTCTGAGTTCAAGCTTCAGATTATCTTCGGCTTCAGGCTTAAGACAAGCTGAAGCTTGAACTCAGAACGTGAATCTCAATACTTCGGCACCTTCGGATCGACTTCATTCGACCAGGCGGTGATGCCGCCCTTTAGATTCTTCATTTCACCCGCAAAACCTGCCTTTTTCAGTATTTCGATGGCTTTGGCACTACGTCCGCCCATTTTGCATTGAATGACGGTTTCGCGTTTCGGATCGATCTCATCCATTCGTTTTATCACTTCGCCGAGCGGGATAAGCTTAGCGCCATCGATTTTGGCGAAGGCGTATTCGTCGGGCTGGCGCACGTCTATTAATTGAATATCGTCGCCCGCGTCCATTCGCGCCTTCAAATTTGTTGCTGAAATTTCCTCGATCATTATTTCCGTCCTCTCGGTTTTCTCGCTGTAATGGCATTTGTGAAAATCCTGGTGTTCATTGTGGTTGAGATCTAGTTTTACCACAGAGGACACGGAGTGAAGACACAAAGTACACGGAGAAGATTATTTCTAAATTTACCTAGACATCTTATAGCAAACTGCCGGCAAACGCGAAAATCTCTTTTGCGGTGAAATCGAACTTCAAGAACGAGTTTACAAAAATTTACACGGTTTTGCTTATGGCGGCGAGGCAAGTGTTGTAAAATTAGGATCTTAACGAAACCTTATGTGGAATTTATTTAAGCGGCGAAGCAAGCCCGCGTCGAAAATATTGATCGGGATCGCTTGTGCATTATTTTGCGCGGCGTGCGGCGGGGCTGAATCGGCAGATGGCCGACACGGAAATTCAAACGTAAATGGCGAAAGCTCGGAAGCCCCGATTGCCATCACGGTTGCCAAAACCGAAGTGCGGCAGGTTCCGGCGTATATTCAGGCGTCGGGGAGTCTGGTTGCTGATGAGACTTCCGATATTGCTCCGCGTGCGGCCGGAAAGATCAAAAATGTGTCGGCAAATGTCGGTGATTTTGTGGGGCAGGGAAGCGTGATCGCGACGATTGATGACAGCGATGCCCGGTTGCAGCTAGCGTCGGCAGAGGCCAATGTAAAACAATCTATCGCTGCCGTCCGCCAAGCCGAAGCCCGTCTTGGACTTTCGCCGAACGGCACATTCAATGCGGCGACGATTCCTGAAGTCCGAGCCGCTAATGCCAATTACGAACAATCGCTGGCGGAGTTCCGCCAAGCCGAAGCCAACGAAAGGCGTTATGGAGAACTAGTAAAAACCGGTGATGTCGCGCTGATAACCTACGAACAGTTCCGTACTGCTAGAGATACGGCCCGAGCCCGCGTCAACAGTACAAAACAGGTTCTTGAAGCGGCCGCAAACACGGCCAGGCAAAGCAATCAGGCGATCCGAAGCGCCGAAGCCTCGGTCGAAGCATCGCGTTCACAGGTCGGTGTAGCCCAGCAGGCACTTGCAGATACGATCATTCGCGCACCGTTTTCCGGCTTTATCAGCGCTCGCCCCGTGGCGGTCGGCGAATATGTTTCATCGGCATCTATAGTCGCGACACTGCTTCGCTCGAATCCGATAAAAATTCAAATTCAAATTGCCGAAGCCGACATTCCCGCTGTTCAGCTTGGACGAGGTGTCTCGGTTCAGGTCGATGCATTCAAGGATAGAAATTTTGCCGGAACGGTAACCGCGGTCAATCCGGCGCTAGACGCGACATCACGCTCGGCGGTCGTCGAGGCACGCATCGACAACGGAGATAATCTTTTGCGTTCAGGTATGTTCGGCACGGCAAGAATCACCAAGGAAGGCGGCGGCACCGGAATCTTTGTTCCGAAAACAGCCGTATATAATGATCTGAGTACTCAATCGTACCGCGCCTTCGTAGTGGTAGACGGCATAGTAAAACTTAAAGTTTTGCAGCTCGGAACCGAGGAAGGCGATTTTTACCAAATACTCGACGGCCTAAATGCCGACGAAACGGTAGCGACAAGTAACCTGGATCAGCTTTATGAAGGAGCAAGGGTGAATTCCTAGTTTCAAGTTTCAGGCTTCAAGTTGCGGAATAAGACTTTTCTTTAACTTGAAACCTGAAACTTGAAACCTGAAAGTTTTATGCAATGGCTAGCTGAAATTTGTGTGCATCGACCGGTTTTTGCGACCGTGATCGTTTTGTTTTTGACGGTTGTCGGGGGCTTTAGCTTTTTTACGCTTGGGGTTGACCGGTTTCCGAAGATCGATCTGCCGACCGTTTCGGTTTCGACGAGCAATCCGGGAGCCGCGCCGGAAGAAATCGAGTCGGAAATTACGGACATTATCGAAGGTGCCTTGAATACCGTTCCCGGCGTTGAGGAAATGCGATCGAGTTCGTCCCGAGGACGTTCAAATGTTACACTCACGTTCAATCTCGAAAAAAATCCCGACCAGGCCTTTCAAGAGATTCAGCAAAAACTTAGTACGGTAACAAACCGTCTGCCGGAAACAGCTGATCCGCCGGTTGCACAAAAAGCCGATCCCGATTCGCAGCCGATTTTGCAGTATGTCGTCAGCGCTCCGCTCAATGTCATCGAGCTCAGCACGATGGTCGAAAACTTAATCCAAGATCGCCTCGCATCGACCGACGGCGTTGCCGAAGTCTTTATACAGGGTTCGCGCCAGCGTCAGATAAAAGTATTTGTCAATCCGGAACGCCTTCGTGCCTACAATCTCTCGGTCACAGAAGTTTCGGCGGCGATCCGCGCGCAGAATCAGGAATTGCCCGGTGGAAGTTTGATCGAGGGTTCGCGGACGCTTGGCCTGCGGACGATGAGCAAGCTGACGGAAGTCGAGCAGTTTAGCGACATTGTCATCGCGACTCGAAATAATTTTCCGATAAAGATCAGCGATATCGGCCGCGTGGAGGAAGGCGGCGCAGACCCGCAGGCGGCGGCTTCGCTAGACGGTGTGCAGTCGGTTTCAGTCGGCATTCGAAAGCAATCGGGTTCCAATACGATCGAAGTTATAAAAGGAGTGAAGGAACGAATGGCCGTCATCGAGCCTAATCTCCCGGCGAATGTTAAGGTCGCCGTGATCCGCGACCAGTCGGAATTTATCGAAAATTCGCTCGAAGCTATCGAGGAGCATCTCTTGCTCGGCGGCCTGTTTGCGGCAATCATCGTATTCCTATTTTTGTGGAATTTCCGCTCAACTATTATTGCAGCTCTGGCCATTCCGGTTTCGATCATCGCATCGTTCGCCGTTATCGCCGCTCTCGGTTATTCGCTGAATCAGATGACGATGCTGGCGCTGACGCTGATGGTCGGTATTGTGATCGATGACGCGATTGTCGTGCTTGAAAATATTTACCGTTTCGTCGAGGAAAAGGGAATGGACCCGATGGAAGCGGCGGTCGAAGGAACTAAAGAGATCGGCCTCGCGGTTCTGGCAACGACATTGTCCTTGCTGGCGGTATTTATTCCAGTCGGATTTATGACCGGCATCGTCGGCCGCTTTATGTCGTCGTTTGGCCTGACGGCGGCTGCCGCTATCGCGGTTTCGCTGATAGTTTCGTTCACGCTGACGCCAAAGCTGGCGGCGCGGTGGATCAAGAGGAAAAAGGTTGCGAGTTCGGAGTTTCGGGTTTCGAGTGAAGATGAAACCGAAAATTTCGAGACGTCAAATAATCGCAAAGATGTTTCGGCGGAAAAACTCGAAACTCGAAACACGGAACTCGCAACTTCTTCGAAATCCGGCTGGCTTTACAGCAAAGTGGACGGAGCCTATACATTTATGCTGCGAAGCGCGATGCGGTTTCGCTGGGTCGTCGTTTTGCTTTGCGTAATTACGGTTGCGTCGATATATCCGCTTTATAAATACGTCGGTATGGCCTTTCTGCCGGACGAGGATGAATCGCTGTTTCAGGTCAATCTTCGCGGGCCGCAGGGAACTTCGCTGTCGGCGACCCAATCGATTCTCGACCGCATTGCCCGTGATATTCGCGCGGAAGTTCCGGGTGTGCGAAATACGCTTGTGCTCGCCGGTTTCGGGCGGGGACAGGGGCCCAACAATGGATTTATTAACGTTAGCCTAACGCCCGTCGGTGAACGTGAAAAATCTCAGGCAGACCTGATCAATCAGACGCGCGGCATTGCCAAAAAATATTCGTCAAAAGATTATCAGGTGTCGGTTTCTGCATCGTCGTCGATCGCCGGGAGCATCGGACTTGGCCGAGGAGGTTCCGGTGTCGGACTGTACATCGCCGGGCCGGATATGGCAAAGCTGACGGAATATTCAAACGCTCTCGTCGAGAAAATGAAGGCGGATCCGGTGTTCCGCGATCCCGATACGTCCGTCGAAGTAGGTACGCCGGAGATCCGAGTAGCTATTGACCGTGCTAAAGCCGCGGATCTTGGCGTCCGGGCCGGTGACGTCGCCCAAGCGCTAAATATCTTAGCCGCCGGGCAGATCGTTTCAAGTTATAGCGAAGGCTCGGAGCAATATGATGTGGTCGTTCAAGCCGAGGAACAATACCGCCGCGACCGCAGCTTTTTACCGCAGTTTACAGTCGCTTCATCGAACGGAGGAACGGTCGGACTTGACCGTGTGGTTACACTTTCCGAGGGACTCAGCCCGTCGTCGATCAGCCGCTTGAACCGTTTGCGTCAGGTAACGGTTTCCGCCGGACTGCCGCCAAATACATCGGAATCGGACGCTTTGGCAAAACTGGAAACCTATGCTTCGCAGTTGAACATGGAGCCGCAGTATATAACCGGCGTCACCGGGCAATCGAAGGAGTTGAACCGTGCATACGAATCGTTCATGTACGCCTTTCTGCTGTCGTTCGTGTTTATGTATCTGATCCTGGCGGCGCAGTTCGAGTCGTTTATTCACCCGGTTACGATTCTGTTGACGCTGCCGCTTTCGGTTCCGTTCGCGCTTCTTTCGACGGCAATTGCCGGGCAAACTTTGAATATATTTTCTGCACTCGGCATTCTGCTACTGTTCGGTATTGTCAAGAAAAACG
>JANMSP010000419.1:0-14385 GCA_031389475.1 Pyrinomonadaceae bacterium | reverse complement strand
AATTGATTATCGTGATCGCTGTATTGAACTTCGATGTTAACGCCCGCGTCGGCCATCGCTCGGGTGATTTTCCCAAGCTGCCCGGGCACATCCTGCCGCAGCCGTTGTAGAAGAACTTCACGAACCGCGATTACTTCAATTCCTTTTGCTTCCAGAGCCTTTCGTGCCGCCTCACCGTCCTCAAACAAAAAATGCGCGATCGCTTCACCGTTAAAAAGCCAGCAACCGCCGCCTTCGACGCTGACACCAGCGTCGCCGAGCGTTTCGCCCATATCGGCCAGCGCACCGGGCCGGTTTTCGAGTCTGATTGTCAGATCGAACATAAAATTTACTCCATAACTGCTTCGGTCGTGACAATAGTTTTCACCGAATTAGCGATAAAGCATTTTTCATGAGCTTCCTTGTGAAGATCGTTTAATTGCGCTGGTGTAGGTTTATTATCGCCGCCAAATACAACCTTCGGTTTCAGCGTGACCTTCGTCATCGCATATTTTCCGTCCGCGTCTTTGCCAAGTGTGCCGACAGCATTATCTTCGTAGCTTTCGACGACGAATTTTTTATCCGCCGCCAGCGACAAAAACCACAGCATGTGACAGCTAGAAAGCGATGCGACGAACATTTCTTCCGGATCGATCGCCGCTTCGCTCGACATCGGCGGCGGCACGACATGCGGCGAAGCCGACCCTGCAACTTCAACTCCGCCGTCAAAAATCAGTCGATGAACGCGGCTATATTTGTTATCGACAAATGCGTCGCCTTCACCTTTTTTCCACTCTATCTTTACCGTATATGCCATTCTTAGATCATACCGAAAGTTCAACAATTTTGCCGCTCGGTTCGCCGTCTTTGATCCTCAATAGAGCAACGCAGACCGGCAGCTTAAACCTGCGTCGTCCGGCACTTCCCGGATTAAGATAAAGTACGCCGCCGCGTTCTTCTACCGTTGGTTTGTGAGAATGCCCGCTGATAACAACGCGATGAACTGCCGGGGCAATGCGAATTTCCTTAATGTCGTGCAGCAAATAAATCGATATGCCGCCGATTTGAATGACTTGCGTTTCGGGAATTGCGGCTGCCCAATCACTCCTGTCATTGTTCCCGCGAACGGCAATGACAGGAGCGATCTTTCCCGACTCGATAAGTATTTCCGGCCTTCCAATGTCACCCGCGTGAAGGATCATCTCGACACGATGCAAAGCTTTTACCGCTTCAGGCCGCAGCAACCCGTGCGTGTCGGAAATTACTCCTATTAGATGTTCGGACATTCATTTCAAAGCCGCCTTTTTATAGCATTGTTCCCAGCTTTTTTAGAACCTAATCTGTAACTGATATTCCTGCGTTTTGGAATATTGCCAAGCCTCGCTGCCGACAGAAAAGCCCGTGTCGGTTTCGCCGTGAATATTGTTTTTCGTGACCTTTTTGAGCAATTCCTCCAAAGTATATTCCAGCTTCATGTTAGGCGTCACTAAAACAGTATGGTCTAGATTTGAAGTCACTATCTCGCCTTTAACTTTCATTGAAATGTTATGTTTCTTCTTCACTTAAAAACGACTTTTATAACCTTTTACCAGCTTTCGCCAAAATAAAATCAACGTGTTCAACTCTTGCTTTGCTACCGTCTGGGTTCATCGTAACAGCGCGTCCGTTTTTGCGCGTCTGGCTATCAGACGGATTTTTGTACCTGAACACGACTGTCCAACCAACAGAGTCACCTTTTCTGCTCTGAGAAATACCAAACGCCTTGCTCTCTAAAGTATTGTGCCGCATCTTTAACATTTCGTCTGCGTCAGACTCCCATTCGATAGATTCGAAAGCGAGATTTCTTTTGTCAGGTGGCAGATTGGTGTACCCATTTCGCTCGATGAATTTTTCGGCAAAATCAATCGCTTGGGTTTCGGTCACCTGCGTTATTTCAGTTTGCTGCGTTGGGCTGTGCGAAGTTTCGATATCAGTGCGCAATTCTTGGGCTTTGGCGCAGGACGTGGCAAAACAAGTGAAAATAAAGATTGTGATGATTATTGGTAATCTCATGATTTACGCTTTTTTGACTTCGCCACTCGCGGAAACATCACCCGCCAAGAGCCGTCGATAGAACATCAAAACCGACGTACACATGGTAGAAAGGGCCGAATGGCTAAGCGGCAATGAGCTTAACTTTTGACACATTCGTGAGATTTACACGCTGACGCGCCCGCCAGAGATCGTGATTGTACTGCATCGCCAGCCAGCTTTCAGGTGAGCGGCCAAGAGCTTTTGAGAGACGAAGGGCCATTTCCGGGCTGATGGCACTTGTTCCCTTAAGAACCCTGCTGAGCGTCGAGGGAGCGACACTGAGTTTCACAGCTAACTCACGTCCGCTGAGAGCGTTCGGTTTCAAATAAACTTCGGTGATGAACTCGCCGGGATGAGGCGGATTGTGCATGATCATTAGTGATAGTCCGCTATTTCTCGTGCCAATTTCTTCCGAAGTCTTTCGTTTCAAGCACCTTGAAACTATTTTGCTTTGCGTAACATTGCAATTTAACTTCCCCAACCCCATCTGAGTCAACTCGCAAATCTTTGATAGAGCCGCATTTAGGTTCGCTCGGCAAATAATTGTCTATGTCGGAGATTTTCCAACTTGCGCCGCCGTCCTGTGTTATCGCGTACATATCAAACATAAAAACATACGCGACTTTCTCGTTTGCGAAGCGAACATGATTTCGCGGAATGTCAATCGGATCATCGTAACGGTAAGTCGTTATATCTTGCCACTGGTCAGAACCCAAAGCGGCGGATTGAAAGACATAATAAGCTCCGTTCAAAACCGCCATGAATCCGCCGCGTTCAATGTGCTTGTTAATGCGAATGCGGAACGGCGTATTTTGCGTTTCCAAAGTTTCAACAATCTCAGCTTTGTAATGTGACTTTAAAACTTCTGGCGTTGGCACAAACTTCACAATCAAGATTGCAAAGACAAAACAAATTAACACTGCGATTACTCGTTTCATACAATATTAGATAAGCTATCGAACTGCTTGTTAAAATCAATGCCGTTGATAATACATGAAATTAAACATGTTACCACCGGTAGGCTAAAGCAAACCCCTTTCCTTCACCCGCATATAGCTTTCCAGCAGTTTCGGGCCGAGCGTTTGAGTTGTTACATCGAGTGCTAGGCCGCCGATGCTTTCTACTAATCTAAGGGCGGCTTCGCGTTGGTGGATTATTTCTTCGGCGGCGGATTGGGTGAAGACGTCTTTTATGTCTTTGGGCGATTGGCTGACGGCGGCGTTGAGGTCGCGGTCGCCGATGGTGACGACGAGCGGCAGGTGTCGCGGGCGGAGCAGCCGCAGGGAATTCAGCAATTCCTTTGAGCTTTCTTTATCGACCAGATCGGTCAGGATCACGACGAAGGAGCGTTTTTTGGAATTGGCGGCAACGAACTGAAACGCGCGGGCGTATGACGGCTCGATCAGCTCGGGTTCGAGATCGTGCATCGCTTCGAGCACGGCGTCGATGTGCTGGAGGCCGCGTTTCGGCGGCAGATATTTTTTTACTTTTCGCCCGAAAACCGCGATGCCGCAATTATCGCCGGCTTTTGCGCACGCCGACATCAATGCAAGCGAAGCGTGTATCGCCGTATCAAATTTCGTCTCATCGCCGATCCGCCCGGTCATCAAACGCCCGCCGTCGAGCATTATAATTACCGTTTGATCGCGTTCGATCTGGTATTGCCGCGTCGTCAGCCGCGAACGCCGGGCCGTCGCCGTCCACGAAATATGCCGCAGCTCGTCGCCGCGAACGTAATCCCGCATCGATTCGAACTCTCTCCCTTCGCCTCGTCTCACCGATTTCCGCTGCACCGCCAAAAACGAACGGGCGCCGAGGGCCTTCAATTCCATCTCGCGGGCACGTCGCATATTCGGGTAAACTTTTACGGCTTGAGCTTCGCCGAGATCGGTTTGGCACCAGACAAGGCCAAGCCGGGAAAGAGATCGAATTGCCGTCCGCCCGAATTCATAACGCCCGCGTTTCGGCGGCGTCAGAAAATACGAGAATTCTGCCGTGGTTTGAGCATTGATGGAAAATTCCGCTTCACGCTTTTCGCCGAGAATCATCTCCGCCGGAAATTCATCCTTTATTATAAAGTGAAAATCTCTCGCCGAGGCGTTCTCGATGCGGAGCTTGACCTCGGACTTATCGCCGATCGCAAAACGTTTATCGAATTGGCGCCTGATCGTCAGTTCAGGCGGCAGCTTGCGGCTAAAAAAATAATCAGCAATTGCAGCAGCGAAAAGCAGAACATCAAACGCTAGGACGCCGTACCGAACAACAGGAAAGCTCCACGAAACCGAAAGTGGAACAATACAGATCGCAAGCAATATAAAAAACCTTCGGGAAAAAACGAATCGCATTGCCCGCGATTATAACATTTGTCGGCGTTCCCATAAAAAATCCCCGCACCGTGCAACTAATCAGCGGCTTCGTGGCTCAAACCAATTGCAAAATACCGTTTGGCACTCTCGGAGCGTTTTCGTGAAAATATTCCTTCCATTATTTATTATTGGCCTTTGGTGTAGTTCGTCCGCTATTGGTCAGGAAGCCGATGCTCCGAAACCGTCCGGCGTAGAGCAATTGTATCTTGCAAAAGACGACGGCACAGGCAATGCCGGCGATCCGGCGCTGGATTTTGTAACGACCGATATACCGATCTTCTGTGTTGTGGTGCTCGATTCAAATTTGCCGGTGACGGTGAAAATGAATTTGGTCGTAGTCAGCGTTCCCGGCGTCCGTTCGGAAACAAAAGTCGTTTCAACACGCTACACGACGAAGAATAGGGAGGATCGCGTTAATTTTTCCGGCAATCCGCACGGCCTCTGGACCGCAGGGAAGTATCGCGTGGATATATATATCGATGAAAAGCTGGTAAAAAAGCACGATTTTGAGATTCGCGGTGCGAAAACGCCGGTCAAAAGTGCGTCGGGATTTTCGCCGAAAACAGCTGTAAAGCTGCGTCAAGCTAAAAAGCCGAGAAAGGCGCAGTTCGCACGGAATTAAGAAATTTTAGCCGCGGATAAACGCGGATAAGAATTTGAATAAATCTTTTCTGATCCGCGTAAATCCGCAGCTAATTTCCTAAATAAACATCGTTCAGTTACTAAAAACAAAAAAGGCCCACAGCATCACGCTGCGGGCCTTTTTGATAAATAATCAGAAATAACAGGTGATTACCAGCGATCGCCGCCACCGCCGCCACTACTACCACCACGGCCGCCGCCTCCGCCACCACGATTTCCGCCGCCGCTTCCGCCGCTTCCGCCGCGTCCACCGCCGCCGCCATAGCCTCCGCGACCACCGCCGCCTCCACCGCCGCCATAACCTCCGCCGCCGCCGCCCGCACGATTTTCACGCGGCTTGGCTTCGTTTACCTTGAGCTCGCGGCCATCGACTTCCTTGCCGTCGAGTTCTTCGATCGCTCTTTCACCTTCTTCCTTCGACGACATTTCGACGAATCCGAATCCGCGCGAGCGTCCCGTTTCGCGGTCTTCGACAACCGACGCCGATTCAACCGTACCGATCGAAGCAAACAATTCTTCCAGGTCGGTGTTCGACGTATTGAAAGACAAATTTCCTACATAAAGTTTCATTGACATAAAAATATTGTACCTTTTCCCACTTGAGGGAATCTTTAAAAGAAGCGTCGTATGCGGATTACTTCGAAGAAACGGTCGGTCCGCGAAGAATGAGCGCATTGGATGCTCAAAAAATCTGAGCTGCTTCTGTCACCTATAAACAACCTTGCCCTCGAACTTCCAAAACGCCGTCGAACAAAACCATGTCGGTCGGGGCGCATCACCGTTGCTGCGCGAGAGAAGGATTAACAACTTTTAATGATGCACAGATTGGCTCATAGTTGCAAATGCCAGGTAAAAAATATCATCAATATTCTATGAAAAACCGACTTAAATATTTCTAATAATCTCGTCGGAATCGCCAAACGGTATAAGACATCTACATCCGGTAACCGCAAAATCTTTATAGATGGTAAAATACTTGCGGATCGTAATTATGACGACAGAGATCAGCAAGAGCCAGATTGACCGACTAGGCGACCGCCTGAAAAAGGGTAATATAAGTGACGATGATCTTAGGCTTCTCGATAAATATCGCCGGTCGTTTTCAGGAGCGTATGACCTTGTTGTCGGAACGATTCGAAATGAACTTGGGCTCGAACCAACGGGAAGACCGGCCAAATCTACTACGTCGATTTCCGACAAGCTGCGTAGAGAAAGCATTCGTTTGACACAAATTCAGGATATCGCCGGCTGTCGATTGATCGTCGATAACATCTCCAATCAAGAAATAGTCGTTAATTCCCTTAATACTATTTTCGATAATATTTCTATTATAGATCGCCGCAGTCAACCCAGTCATGGATACCGAGCAGTTCATGTTGTTATTACATATAACGATAAAACGATTGAAATTCAGGTTAGGACTTCATTGCAGCATATGTGGGCTGAACTTTCGGAAAAGCTTTCCGATATAGTGAATCCTGCAATTAAATACGGTGGTGGAGAGGAAATTACACAAGTTGCTTTGATTAATACATCAGTAGCGATTGCTGGACTTGAATTACTTGAGATTGATCTTGAAAACTTGAAGCGATTATCTTCACGGAATACTTTAGGGGAAGATGTAAAACAAGAGATAGATATTCTTAAAAATGCGTTGGATAAAACTAGACGAAAAACATTAAAGAACTTTCGTGGATTAATTGAGAATCTAACAGGATAAAGGAGAAAATTATGATCTTTCTAATTGAATATGATCGCGCACGAGGCCGAATAATTAAATTTGTCGAATTTGATGAATCAGAACGCCAACAGGCTGCAAAATTACGTCTGCAAATGGAACTCGATCTCAATCGGCTGGGGACAGAGCGCGAAGTAGTTTTATTGGAGGCTCGAAATAAAGAAGCACTAAGGCTTACTCACCGTCGTTACTTCGAAAATCTAACGGAACTTGTGAACTCACCTATTTAGATACTAATTTAAAGTACAGTTACTTTCAAAAAAGCCTCCGGCAGATGCCGAAGGCTTTTCCTTTCGATATTAAAAAATATCTAAATACTACCAACGGCTTCCGCCGCCGCCGCCGCCGCCATATCCACCACCGCCGCCGCCGCGATTTCCGCCGCCGCCGCCGTAGCCACCACGACCGCCACCGCCTCCTCCGCCACCGCGGCTTTCCTGCGGTTTAGCTTCGTTGACTTTCAGTTCTCGGCCGTCCACTTCTTTTCCGTTAAGTGTTGCAATCGCGTTTTCGCCTTCTTCTTTCGAAGACATTTCGACGAAACCGAATCCGCGCGAGCGGCCTGTTTCGCGGTCTTCGATGATGTTCGTCGATTCGACGGTCCCGACCTCACCGAATAACTGCTCCAAATCCGAAGTTGACGTGTTGAAGGAAAGATTTCCTACATAAAGTTTCATTGACATAATAAAAGTGTACCTTTTCCCTGATAGAGGGAATTCTAAAAGAAGCGTCGAATCGAAGTGAATTCAGGTTCGGGTGCTCAAAAAAGCGAGCGGCTTCTGCAACTAATAACCAGCCTGCTCTCAAACTACCCAAAAAACCGTCTTTGACGAGCGCATCATAGATGCGAGAGAAGGATTAACGTGTTTAATGATGCACTGTTCCAGTGAAAATAGCAAGCGTGATTCCCATTCATCACGTCGCCAAACCTTCGCCGGGAAACCAAGATATGTGTCTGCGATCCACAACCGGGTTGGGTTGGATGGAAATTGTGCTAAAATTAGAGAAGGTAACCAAAGATGAACGTGACGATTACAGAGCTTTCGCCGGATACAGTAAATGAGCTTAGGAGCCTGGCGAGAAAGAACGGAAAAAGCCTTGAAGATTATGCCCGCGCAGTTCTCGAACGCGAAACATATGAGGTTTCAAATATAGCGAAATCCCACAATGCGGACAAAATAAAGGCATTTGAAGAATGGATGGAAAATCTGAATCCCGATATTCCGGTATTGTCTGACGAGCAAATAAGCCGTGACAGCATTTACGAAGAACAGATTCTGCGACAATTATGATTTGGCTGGCTGATACGAATATTCTTCTCCGGCTGATCGAATCAGAAAGTGCGGGACACGAAGAAGCAAAAAGTTCCGTTGATAAACTTCTAAAGGCCGGAGACACGATTTACATTCTCTTGCAAAACGCTTCCGAATTTTGGAATGTTTGCACTCGCCCATCTGACAAAAACGGCTTAGGCCTGTCAATCACCCAAGCCGACGTCGAACTATCCAAAATCGAGCAGGTATTCGATCTGCTGCATGACACCAAGGACATTTACCATATTTGGCGCGAACTGATCGTCAACCATTCGGTTTCCGGCGTAAAAGTACACGACGCAAAAATGGCCGCTGCGATGATGGTGCATAACATTGAAAATCTTTTGACATTCAATGTTGATGACTTCAAACGCTACCGCGATATAAATGCGGTCAAGCCGAAAGATGTTTGAAACAAAATCGAAATGAAATTGTTGCAAAACAATAAATTAAAAATATTCGCACTACGAGTTAAAGAAAATTCTAAAGTGTTGAATGTAATTGCCTCAGTCTTTTTTCTATTCACTTTTATTGCAGGTATTTTTTGGGCTTCTGGTAAAGATGTAGAATATATATCTTTTCTTCTTAGTTTAATAACCTCTACTTTTTTTGGCCTGCCACATTTGGCTGAGTTCATCTTACCGACTCGAAAACCAATCAAAAGCATGAGCTTCGATGAACTTCTTAACTTTGTTAAAACATCAAATGCAAAGGAAGACTGGAATGGAATCAATAAAGATTGGACGAGCGAAACATTTCTCAAAGAAGATCCTAGATTGCGGTTTAGAGCTAAGTTTTTAGATGATGGAATTCAATGCCAGAATTTCAAGGAGGATTGGGCAAATTCTCACCCAGATCCAAACGCTACCGGCTACTATTATGACTTATGTTATGACGGAAACCTGATCGAGAGATTTATTCTTGTAGCGGTAGATGGGGGCCGCAGTTCTTTACCAACTCCGGATTTTTATTCTAAGTTAGTAAGTCGGATAAATTATAAAGTCGCTCAAATTCACGACACGATGGGTACACTAGACGAATATATTGTTCGTTCCAAACTTGCAATTGAAGCGGAAGAATTATTAATCGGTGAAAGTAGTAATTAAGGCTTTTATTTCTTCCATCTTCTCAAGTGTTGCTTTTTCACCAAGTTTTACCAATTCATCTCTTTTTCCAATTTCATCAGGACGAATGTGGGCGATCTGCGGTTCGATAACTATATCGGCACGGTAATGCTGGTTTTTCGACGCGGTTCGCAGCATCATCATTGCGGATTGGAAGAACGCGCCGATAAGCGTGCTTGGCAATCCTCGGAAGGCCGCTCCGCAGGCCATTAGATCGACAGCGATAACGATGTCCGCGCCCATTTTCCTGACGTGTTTCGTCGGCATGGGGGAAATTACGCCGCCGTCGATTAGATGGCGGCCACTATCATCGGTCAGCGGCAGGAAAACACCCGGCACCGCGCAGCTTGCACGCACGGCGAAGGCAATATCGCCGGTATCGCTAAAGAGAACTTCCTTGCCGGTTTCGAGATCGCACGTCACGGCGGTAAAGGGAATTGCCAGGTCTTCGAACCGCCGGACGGGAAAATTCTGCTCGATAAATTTTCCCATCGGTACGTTTGAAAGTATTGCCCGCGGCGAATAGGACAGTTTCGTCATATTGAACCATCCGATTTTCTTCGCGATTACCAAAAGTTCGGCGACGGACATTCCGGTCGCGATCGCAGCACCGACGAACGATCCGGCCGACGTTCCAGATATAAAATCTATCGGAATCGAGTGGTCTTCAAGCGCCTTCAGCACGCCGATGTGAGCAAAGCCGCGTGCGCCGCCGCCGGATAATGCGATGCCGATTTTTTTCATAAATTCTTCGACTGGAGCGCAAGCGTCCCGCTTGCCCGCGAAGTCCGCGACGCGGTTACTTTACCACCAAGCTTGTTTGTATGCTAAAGAGGCGTTCGCTTCGAATACTCGCTGGCAAGCGGGACGCTTGCGCTCCAGTCGGTTAATTGATTTTAACCGCTCTTTGTGGAAAACTTAAACTTCCTATATGACTCCTCGAGAATCCCTGCAATTTCAGCGCCCCGCATTGACATCGGATATAGCCGCCGGTGACAACGTGTGCCCGGTCTGCTCGCGTGAAACACCGGATGAATTTATTCCGCTGATGGTGCTCACCGAAGATTTGCAAAAATTGATCCTCGCAAATGCTCCGGACACTTGGGAATCGCAGGCCGTGTGTTCGCGGTGCATTCGATTATTTGAACGGGCAAAGGACCACATAATTCAAGACGCGGCAATGCAGAAGGACGGTTCACATGTTCTCTCGACACCGCTGCGGCTTGATGCCGACGAACGCTTTACCGGAAAAGGCGTCACCATCGCGTTTCTCGATTCCGGCTTTTACCCGCACGTCGATCTGACAACGCCGAAAAACCGCATTGCCGCTTATCGCAGCCTGCTCGATACCGATGGCGAGATCGGTTCGCTGTTTCAGCCGGATGTCGCAAGCTGGCACGGAATGATGACTTCGGTCGTCGCCGCAGGAAACGGTTCGCTGTCGAATGGATTTTACAGCGGAATTGCACGCGATGCCGATGTAGTGCTGGTAAAACTCGCCCGCACCGGACGAATTACCGAAGAAAACATTCAGGAAGGTTTGGAATGGGTGCTCGACAACCGCGAAAAATACGGCATCCGCGTAGTTAACATTTCGGCGGGCGGCGATTATGAGCAAAGCTATCTCGGCGATCCGCTGTCGCAAACGGTCGAACGCTGCGCGAGTAATGGAATTTCGGTAGTGTGCGCCGTCGGCAACGCCGGACATTTGCCGAATCATCCCGTTTTTCCGCCAGCCAGTTCGCCGTCGAGCATTGCCGTCGGCGGGCTTGACGACAATAATTCGCTGAACCGGGCAAAACGGGGAATGTATCGCTCGTCTTACGGCCCGACGCTCGACGGCCTGCAAAAACCGGAGATAATCGCCCCGTCAATATGGGTTCCGGCCCCGATACTGCCGAACACGCCGACCGCCCAGCAGGCCGAACTGCTTGACACGCTCGATCAAAGCAACGACGAAGACCTTCACTCGATCATCGAAGCCAATCCGGGAATCGACGGCGAACTGGACGCCGCAAATGACCGACCCGTTCACAGCATCCGCCAAATAATTACGCTAAAACTCCAGCAAGGAAGCGTGATAACCAAGCATTATAAGTATGTGGACGGCACCTCGTTTTCCGCGCCGATAGTATCATCGGTGATTGCCCAGATGATCGAAGCAAACCCGAGACTTTCGCCGCAGCAGATAAAAAGAATCCTTATTTCCACGGCCGAAAGATTGCCCCACTACGAAGTAGACCGCCAAGGCTGGGGCGTAATCGATCCGCGTCGAGCGGTAGAAATGGCGCTGGCTTCCAACTGACTGGAGCGCAAGCGTCCCGCTTGCAAGCGAGTCTTCGAAGCGAACGCCTCTTTAGCATCCATACGATATTTGCCGGCAACGTAATGCGTTCGAAGACTTCGCGGGCAATCGGGACGCTTGTGCTCCAGTCAACAGAGCCTAATTATCTTTAAAATTGTAAACGAGTTCGCCCGATGTGTTCTGCCCGTTCGGCCGGATCTTCGATTGACGTGCCGCGCTTTCGGCTGATGCCCGCAACATCGGATGGCCGCTGACAGCTCTTGCCGATACGACATTTCCGCGTTCGTCCACCGCAATCCGCACTCTCACTTCGCCGGACGCCCGCATTTGTCGTGCTACCGCAGGATAGGCTGGGGTCGGTAGCCGAACTGCCCGGCTATTCAAAACGCCGGAATTCGAGCTGCTTGATGGAGGCGTCGGCGCGATTCGCGGCGGTGTCTGCCCCGGCCTGATAATTATTGGCGAAGGTGTCGGAAACGGAGTTCGTGAAGGCGTCGGCGGCGGATCTTCTTCGTCGGGCGTCGGCGTTGGCGAAACCGTCGGCGAAATGCTCGGGCTTGGCCTTGGGGTCGGCGTCGGTGTACGAGTATTGGTGTTTGTATTCGTGTTAAGATTCGCCGAATTATTAAAACCGGTATTCGTATTGAAGTCGAAATTACCGTCGATACCGAGATTGGTGTTAACGTTTGTGTTGATCGTCAAAAAATTGGCGTTTGTGTTGATGTTGGAATCATTCGGGTTGTCCTTTTGCAGCATCCAGAAAATACCCGCACCGGCTCCCAACAAAACGATCGTCCCGAGCATTGTTAGAAACACGACCTTTGCAGTATTGGAACGCGGTTCCTCATATGTCACCGCCGCGACCCGTGCCCGATGATCGGCAAAAGGCTCCGGCGTTGTCGGTACGACGATCCGCGGCGGAGGCGGCTGTTCCGGCTCAAACGATTCTTCGTCAAAATCATCCGGCAGTGGCGACGGAACGGGAACATTCCGCCTAATTACCGTCACGTCATCCGGATGGTCTTCCGTTTCCTCGAGGCTTTCGCTCGGCATCTCCACAAAATTCGGCTCATCCTCATCCAGCAGCGGCGTGCCGTCCTTCATACAAAAACGCAAAACTTCCTCGTCGTATCGTGTCTCGCAGATCGGGCAATATTTCATAGATTTTCGGTTTTAAGGGTTTCAGCGGCTGTGAATTTCTTGTTTCGGATTCTACCACGAATTGCCGATTTAACTATTAAGACGCGCGAACCTTCACTTCTTTTAAACGAAAAATGGCCGCTGTCATAGCGGCCATTCTTATAAATTCGGTTTGGTACTGCGGTTAACCTGAAACAGGTCAATCGTGCTCTGCGACCGCACCGTAGGTTCGCAACAGATTTTTTATCTCTTCGTTTTCAGCCATGTGCCAAGCAGTCTTTTTCTGCTTGTCCGGTGCATTGACATTCGCGCCGCTTTCGATAAGTGTGCGGACATTCTCCGTGCTGCCATTTTCGCTTGCGATCATAAGGGCGGTTTTTCCTTCTTTGTTTACCGCGTTGACGCTTGCGCCATGTGCGATCATTGTCCGCAGAAACTCCGATTTGCCGTCAAACTCCGCGAAGTGATGCAAAACCGTGTTTCGCTGCTTATCTGTCAACTGTATTTTCGCACCGTAGCTCACCAATAATTGAAAAAGTTCCGGTGAAGCATCTTCATCAAGCATCATCAGCGGCGTGCGTTTCTGAAAATCACGGCTGTTGGGCTTTGCTCCGTATGCCAGTAAATACTGCGCGATTTCAAAGTTGCCTGTTTCCACAGCGGCGTGAAGCGGCGACATGCCATCAAATGCCTTGTCTGTGGCATTCACATTCGCACGCTTGGCGATGCGGATTTTAACCTGCTCGAAATCTTCGTTCATTACGGCTTCAACAAGCAAATTCCTTTTTTCGTAAGAAACTGTAGTAACTATTAGGCCCACCGTTCCCCAAGTTTCAACGTTTCCGGTTCCCCCGACCTGAACAACTTCCTCAACATGCTGAATGGCCATCCTGGCATTTCTACCGCTTTCGCTGCCGTTGCGTACGGAGACGTTGATGATTTCTTGCCCGTCAAAGCCGCCGGCCTCAACCTTTAATTTATACAAACCTTCGGACAAACCTGCGAATTCGTAAAAGCCTTCGGCAGAGGCGTTCATTATGTGCGATTCGAGTGTCGCTTCGTTGGTGGCGGATACGATAGCGTATGGAATGACCGCACCGTTTGGATCGGTCACATAACCGGAAAGTTTTGAGACCGCACCGTCCGTATTTATTTGCTGCGCTGCCCTGATGGTTTGCACATCTATGGTTTCGCCCTGAGAATAAGCGGCTGCGGAAAGCATCAGCGAAGTCCCCAAGACGCCTGCCGCGACACCGGTTCGCCGTGCGATTTGATGAAGCGTTGCGGCAAACATCGGAGTGTTCGTGCGGGTATCCTTTATATATCGAACGCACAGATTGCCGCCTGAACGCCGCACCAGCCGCAGGGCATCCTTTCGCGTCATTTCGGAAAGATTGTTCACGCTTTTCGCGCAGTGCGAGCAAAAGCGTATCTTTTCGTTTCCGGCCATCTCGCTCCACTGCTCGGAACAAGGATTTTTCACTTCGATAGCATCGATAAAGCTCTTTTTTGACATAGACGTATCCCTAAGGGCTGCTTAGACTTAGTGCAGCAGCCCGACCTTTTTAAAGGTAGAGCTGTAATTGTTTATTTCTAAATTTTAGACTCGACGATTGCCTTCTCTTCCTTGATGCAGCGAGTTTTTATATTGGTTGCTTTAAGTGGAGGTTTTTTTGTTGCGGAAGCCCGCACGTTAGTAAGGGCG
>JANMSP010000399.1:0-2556 GCA_031389475.1 Pyrinomonadaceae bacterium | reverse complement strand
GGAGTCGAGAGTCGAGAATAGAATCGAGAATTCTTCCGACTCTCGACTCTCGACTCCTGACTGTAACGACGCCTTGCGTCTCTTGCTGGCTTCCCCCAACATCTGTTCCAAACATTGGGTTTACGAGCAATACGATTCGATGGTTCGTACGAATACCGCCCTTGGGCCCGGAGCCGACGCGGCTGTAATTCGCATAAAAGAGACGCGGCGGGCGATAGCGATGTGTTTGGATGGAAACGCTCGATTTGTCGCGGTGGATGCTCGCGAAGGTGCAAAACTTGCGGTTGCGGAGGCTGCGAGAAACGTCGTATGCGTTGGGGCAAAACCTATAGCCGTCACTAACTGCCTCAACTTCGCGTCACCCGAAAGGCCGGAAGTTATGCAGTCATTCTCCGACGTTGTCGATGGTTTGACCGAGGCCTGCGAAATATTTGAAACGCCGGTTGTTTCGGGTAATGTTTCGTTTTATAACGAAACTGATGGACGCGGTATTTTACCCACGCCGGTGATCGGCATGGTCGGTTTGATCGAAGACACGCGTAAAATTATCACGCACGGGTTTAAGAATGACGGCGATATTATTGCGATTCTCGGTACGACGAACGATGATCTTTCCGTCAGTGAATACGCTCAGATCGTTCTAGGCCGCACAACCGGTGAGTTGATCGAACACGGCGAAGTGCCGAAACTCGATCTTCTGCTTGAAAAGAAAGTGCAGGACACTTTGCTGCAGCTTGCAGACGAGTTTTTGCTTTTTTCCGCCCACGATTGCTCAGACGGCGGCCTTGCCGTGACAATTGCCGAAAGCTGTTTCTCATCACTCGGCCGTGAGGCTATCGGCGCCGAGATCGTTCTGGATAGTTCCGGCCTTTCGAATGAAGCTATGCTGTTCGGCGAATCTCCGTCGCGAATCGTTATTAGTTTTTCCGAGGAAAATCTGGAAAAAGTTAAACAAATCGCCGGTGATTGCCCGTTCACCGTCATCGGCAAAGTTTCGGACGACATTTTGAGAATTTCAGTAGGCGACGCTGAAATCATTTCCATTCAGGTCAGCGAACTTGAAACAATCTGGGAATCATCACTCGCGAAATCGCTAGCCTAAAACAGGCCGGTAACATAATGACGGCCGGAATTTATCTTCACATTCCATTCTGCAAATCACGCTGTTCCTACTGCGATTTCGCGACCGATGTTTATAAAAGCGGTGACACGGTCGAACGGTATGTAAATGCAGTTTGTAAGGAAATTTCAAATTTCGAATTTAAAATTTCAAATCCTCAAGGCCACGAGGCCGAAAATCTCATTGAGACAATTTATTTTGGCGGCGGCACTCCGTCACTACTCGCCCCAAAACAGGTCGAAAAGATCCTAGATTCGATCTATAAAAAATTCAGTATTCAATCTGACATCGAGCGTACAATGGAGATGAATCCGGCGACTGTTTCGATGGAAACGCTGCGGGATTACAGATCGATCGGCGTGAACCGGGCGAGTTTTGGCGTCCAGACATTCGATGATACGGAACTAAAAAGGCTGGCACGCGGTCACGACGCGAACGACGCCCGGCAGACTTTCCGGCTGCTCCGCGAAGCCGGTTTTGAGAATGTGAGCTTCGACCTGATCGCCGGATTGCCGAGACAGACTATTGCCGATTGGAAACGAAATCTGGACGAGGCGATGAAGCTGCGGCCGGAACACCTTTCGCTTTACCTGCTTGAAATTCACGAGGGCACGCCGCTCGCCGAACAGATCCGCAGCGATCGCCAGCCGCTGCCCGACGAGCATCTGGCAGCCGAAATGTACGAGTTAATGCTGGAAAAAATTGCCCCCAACGGCTACCGGCAATACGAAATTTCAAATTTCTCACTTCCCGGATTCGAGTCGCGGCATAATTCGAAATACTGGCTGCTCGATCCTGTATATGCTTTCGGGGTTTCGGGTCATTCGTTCGATGGAAGGTGGCGGTATTCGAATGAACGCGATACAGCAAAGTATGTCGAAATGATCGAGGAAACCGGAAATTCGGTAGTGATGAGCGAAGAGGTCGATACTGCCTCGGAGTTTATATTCCTCGGTCTGCGGCTGAATAAAGGTATTGATTTGGCCCTATACCGGAACCGTTTCGGCTCGGATATTGAAGAGAAATACGCTGACGATCTTCGGCGATTTATTGAGACTGAGCTTGTAGAAATCTACGAAGGCAGCCTTAGGCTCACGCAAAAGGGAATGCTGTTTTCCAATGAAGTCTTTGCCGTTTTCGTTTGAAGACAGCAAAATCTCACGCCGGTATCAGCCACGAATTACACAAATGGCACAAATTGTTTTTCTTTTATTTGGGTGATCAGTGTAATTCGTGGCTAAACTATATTCTTAAGGTTATTTAGTTTACACGGCATTACTAACATCTCGATACTGATTTCGCTCTCTATCATCGGCCCGAGCTTCGCGACCTGATAAATTCCATCACATCGAAAGAGATATTCACCTCATAGCTAGGTGCGGCCGAATTAGGAAGCTGGAGCCGGGCCGAACCTGATAGGCCGGGAATGCCCAGCG
>JANMSP010000393.1:0-1789 GCA_031389475.1 Pyrinomonadaceae bacterium | reverse complement strand
GCCCAAACCGTGGAGAAAATAACGGCAGAAGCCTGACTGTCAGGGAGGGCTTAAGCGCCAGGGCGGAAGAAAGCCCTCCCTGACGGTCAGGCTTCTGCCGCGAATTTCGAATCTATGCTATAATGCCTGAATGACATATAGCCCATTAGCGATGAAACGCAGACACGTCCTCGGTGATATATACGCTCAGTGCGATTCTGTTGAAAGCATTCCGGTTTACATGGAATCGAAGACGGAAGACCCGATCGGGTCTGTGGATGAAAGCATGGGCATTTACGCCGATACTTTTCTCTTCCATTTACCTGAAGACGTTTGTAAAAAACTTTCCTCCGGCCATTACATTTATTCGTTCGATTACGAAGTCTCCGATATCAAAGACGCCCGCACGAAAAAACGGCGTTACACGTTGAATTACATTCTGCTCACGGGCCGCAAGGCTCCGACTCCGGTTGTCCGCGCATCGAAGAAAAATGCGTTGGCGTTAGCCGAAGCCGAGGCTCAATTGGAATTAGAAACTGTCTCAGCCTGATAAATCAAGTGTTTTAGACTCTATTCCGCCGTGCGTCGGCAAACGATTTAATCGCCAAAATCACGAATATCAAACAGATTAGCGCCGTCGCGATCTGTGAGATTTCGGCTGCGTTAAATGTTATACTCCCGAGCCTAGGCACAAGCCGGGCGGCGGTGGCGATAAATCCAAGAAGAGCTACTAAAATCGCCGCATGCATCAGGTGCTTCCGCAGATTTTCTTTCTTCTGAGATACGAAACCGAGTAACACCAATAGGATTCCGAAAGCCGCTGGAATCAATGCAGTTTTGCTCGCGTATTCTGAATACATCGCGCCATACGCATAGCCGATGATCCCGATAAGCACTAAAAGCGTTCCGAAAATAATTGATGTTGTAGGCATAAATTTTCTTGAGTTCTGAGTTCAAGCTTCAGCTTGTCTTCTGCGCAAACCGTAAGACAAGCTGAAGCTTGAACTCAGAACGGTTGTTAACTCTTTGAGATCGGCAAAATGATCGCCGAGGCGTTCCTACCGCCGTAATAAATCCGCTGCGTTGCTTTCTGAAAATCGTTTTTCGTTCCGAGCTTGTAATTCACCATGTATTTCTGCGGATTTCTCGCGACTAGCGGGAACCAGGTGCTTTGGATCTGCACCATTATCCGGTGGCCTTTTTTGAAGGTGTGTGCAACGCCGGGCATTGTGAATGCCAGCTTTGTCGCCGCATTCGCAACCAGCGGCTGCGGCTTTTCGAAGCTGTTTCTAAATCTCGCCGGCATCGGTTCACCGCGAAGCAGCATTTGATGGCCGTTCGGTTGAAATACGCTCCACGCGGAATTCGTCGGCGGCTTTACGCCTTCGGGAAATCTATAGTCATCCGGAAAAACGTCGATCAGCTTAATGACGAAATCCGAATCGGTGCCGCTTGACGACACAAAAAGGGACGGCTTGATGTCTCCGGCGACGGTTATGTCCTCTGTCAGCGGCTCGGTCTGGTACACCACAACATCCGGCCGCGTCGAGGCGAACCGCTGATCTTCGGTCATATAATCACGAGGGTAATTCGACGTGATTTTCTGCGTGTAGGGAACCGGATTTGCCGGATCGGAAACGTATTGATCGAATCCCGCACGGGCTTTCAATGCTGTCGGCGAGAATGACAGACCGCCGTTCGCCGTCAAATACAAAGCGGTGTCCTTGCCGTTCGTCGGTTCGTAATCATCGTATGCCCGCCATTCGTGCGATCCGGTGTCGAAAAGATTTACTTCCTTTATTGCCGAAAT
>JANMSP010000387.1:0-4105 GCA_031389475.1 Pyrinomonadaceae bacterium | reverse complement strand
ACCGGCGTCGAATGGATGACCAAAGCACTTCCCCGCAAAATGGAAGACATCGAAGCATTTATGGCAAAAGCACCAAAGGAATTCGCATACACGGTAACGGCTTCGACGAACATTTTCATCGACCAGATATTCTCCGGAAATTCGCCGGCCATATTTGCTCCGCTAACGTATCCAAACGGTCTTACTGTGCGAAGCGGATTTGCTAGATCGAATAGAAATATCCCACATTCGACTGCTAACCAAGTCGGGCATTTACACGCTGAATGAATAGTTAAATACTAACTTGGGTTGCTTGTGCTGCGGCCCTACTGATAATGTCCACAAAGAAGTTTATTATCAACAGCGTCGCATCTTATTACTAACCCGTTTCTACGATTCAGTCTTTGATCTACTTTTTCATACTTTAATTTATGGCTCGATGCTCCCGTTGCGAAAAAGAGGTTGGTGTTTTAAGTGGATTGCTGACTTTTAACAAACAATCCAACCGTTGTGGCACTTGTGATAGTGAAGTAAGAAATATCCTAACTAGATTTCGACAGGGATTCATTCAGTTTGCTCAAGATGACTTCTTGTCAGATCAAAAATTACAGTGGCTTCATAACAACGTTACGAAGGAACGAGTTCAATGGAAAGAAGCTTTGCATTTCATTCGAGGCGATGCGCTACATCATTTGGAAAGAGCCTTAGCGTTAGCTGGAGCCGATGGAATTATTAGTGACGATGAAACCCAGTACATCTACAAGATCCAACATCAATTGGAAATTCCTGCCGATCAGTCAAATTCGCTTTTAGGACGCTTGCAGCATTTGAGATATATTTCTAACATTCGTCAAGGAAATTTACCTCTTGTTCAGCCAAGCATACATCTTGAATTTGATGAAAAATGTCATTTGGAAATTGCCGCCGTTTATCAAAAAGTTAACGCTAAATCTATCAAATCGGTTCCGGGACGCTTAATAGGTACAAATAAAAAACTGCATTTTCTATCGCAATCCGGCGGATGGAAGATTCTGTGGAATAACATAATGCGTGTCGAGCGTGATTCTCACACCATATACTTAGAGTTATCCACTAGAACCGGCAATGGTTACTACGCAGTGAGTGACTCACTACTTACCGAGGTTACGATTGATGTTTTAATGAGGATGACCAGACGTCAAATTGTTACTCCCCAAAACGATTCAACAACTCGGCACATACCGCATGACGTTAAAATAACAGTTTGGCAGCGTGACGGTGGCAAGTGTGTTCAGTGCAACGCAGATTCATACCTTGAATACGATCATATAATTCCATTCAGCCGAGGAGGAGCGAACACAATCGGTAACGTGCAGTTACTTTGTAGACGCTGCAACCTTGAAAAACGTGATAGGATTTAAAGCTGGCGTTATCAAAAGATTTAGTGAGTGGTTGTGCAGTCACCTTAAACTCAAAATATTTACATCACAATCCGCCGATTTTCATACGGTAAGGTTGCGTCCTGAAAGTAATTAAGCCGTTCGCGTATGAATAGGCTTTGAGCGAGATTCAATTACTTTGACATAAAGATCTGACCCGGATCGGCGGTGAAATCGAGTCCTGTGATCTCGTCGAGAACGCTGATTACAATCGACGAATGAGCGAAGGCGAATCGTTTAGCTGTTAGACGGATAATATATGTCTCACCCGCCGGGACATTGAAAAAACGGTAATAGCCAAACGAGCCTGAGCGGGCTGTGTGAATCGAGCCGTTCGGTGCAGTTAGTGTTAACACGGCATTGCGGATTCCCGATCCAGTTGCCGTCCTTACCCGGCCGCTGACGGCAACTGACGCCGCGGTCGGTGCCGACGGCGTAAAGTTCCAAAATCCGGATGTCACCGCATACGTCGAACCTCTCAGGACAACGCCCGCCGCCGCTTGCCCGATTGTGCCGTCTAACGAAAATGTTCCGCCCGCCGCATTTTGGCCTCCGCCCGAAGCGATAATCGATTGCGTTATAGCGAAACTGCCGCCGGACTGGGCGGTAACATTCAAACTACCGGCAATCATGAGAATTGCGGTCGCAATAATTTTAGTTGTATTACTTTTCATTCTTTTCCTCCAGCGATCAGTCAAGGTTAATTTGGCGGAGATGTCGGAACCGGAAGCGATAGCGACTGAATTGGCCCAAGTTCAAAGTTCCGGGTTCAAGGTTCAAAGTCGGGCGTAATCCTAACTTTGAACTTGGAACCCGGAACTTTGAACTCCGACAAAGAACCCAGTCGCTATCGCTCCCGGTTCTGACCCGGGAACTCAACATCGTCATTGTACGAGTATCATGAATCTTCCGTCCGCTCTACTTTCTGAATTGGACGTAGGAAAGGTAATCACCGTGAGAACCGTATTGGTTTGATTACTAAAGCTGAAGTTCGCACCGAAATTAATAGGACTACCGCCGATAAAAAGCCGGGGGCCTAATTGTGCGGTGACGGTGACGAAACGGTCGGAAATTTGAAATCCAAAGCCAACGTCATAGATTCCCTCAGAAGTTCGAGATAACGAGAACCCGCAGTTTCCGCTCGACGCTCCGGTAACACCGTTGTAGCACCGAAGAATAGTGGGATTTAACTGAATGCCGTCGACGTAAAGCATCGCCTTCACCATTCCGCCTTTATCACGGTCTTGAACGGTGTTTCCAGCTATATGCAGCTTAGCCAGCGGGTTGGTCGTGCCGACACCAATATTGCCGGCGGTGTTGACGGAAATGCCGCTTGCGGAGGATGGCGGCCCGCCCACGGGACCCGCAAGAAGCTTTACGGTCGAACCGTCGAACCTGAAATCAGCGCGCCCGCCATTAAAAACAGTTGACATTCCGGACTCCGAATTGGGAGAAGCGAATGTGATCACGGCCCCGTTTGCAGTCGTCATTCGTGTATTTCCGCTGACATCGAATTTGAAACCGGCATTCGGCACGGTTCCGACGGCCAGCGTGTCGCCGATAACTCCATTGCCCGATATATTAAAATTTCCCGCCTGCTGCGTCGTCGTGTTATTTACGAAGACGTTTCCGGATCCGGCGGTCGTCACGTAAGCCGCCGCGTCAATGCCGCCGAGCCTGTTTGAATCAAGCGCAATGTCCGCCTGTCCCGCGTTCAGCGCTCTTGTCGAATATGGAATCGAACGAATTTGCTGGCGCGGGCTAAGAATCGTGTAAGACTCGCCTGCATTTCGCTTTATGGCGATCTCCAAAAATCGGTCTGATCCATCAAAAGCCGCAACCCCGAAATCTAGAGGAACGCTAAAAAGGCCCTGCGCTACCCTAACCGAATTGTTTGTTATTGAAACACCGACCTGGCCGCCGTCAGCCAGAGCGTCGTATAACTCGAACCGCATTTGATAGCTCGCCTGCGGTGTTCCGGCGTCCGTCAATTTACCTTGATAATTAAAAGACGCTGTTTGTGCCTGGGCTGTAGAAATTACTAGACATATAAAGACCGAGCCGACGAACATTTTATGTATAACCAATTTTTTATTCATGATTTTTCTCAGTTAGGTTTTATGGGCAAGCGACGGCCGCTGATACCATCGCTCCTGCATTGTCGATTGAAAATAATCGGCAAACTGAACCATCCGGCGATTTCAGGATAATGCCCTGGCCGGGCGAGCCGATCAGAATGCCGCCGCCGGTTACTTCGAGTTTTGCTTTTGGTGCGGTCGTGCCGATGCCGACGTTAGCGTTGTTGCCGAGGATGACGGAATTGCTTTGGGTCGCACTCGTATTTGCACCAATGGAAGTGGCATTGGTCAGGTTCGTCAGACCGAAGGCCGAACCAGCATTGTTGCCAATTGCAGTGTTATCCGTGCCGGTCAGGTTGATTTCTCCGGCTAGTGAGCCGACAAAAACATTGCCCGTGCCGGTCGTGTTAAAGCCGGCGCGAAAGCCGAAGAAAGAATTGATTCCGCCACTGTTGCTGTTAAATCCGGCCAGGCTGCCGAAAATTGAATTGTTGCCGCCCAACGTATTCGCGGCTCCTGCTCCGCTGCCGAAAAAGGCGTTGTTGCTGCCGCCGTTTGACGTATTGCCTCCGCTACCGACGCCGAAAAAAGAATTGTTCGCACCGTCGGTGTTGGCGAAGCCGGAATTTC
>JANMSP010000376.1:0-4454 GCA_031389475.1 Pyrinomonadaceae bacterium | reverse complement strand
TTCGGCCGTTCGCCTTACGCACTTGCCGACAAACGTCGTCGTATCGATGCAGGACGAAAAATCGCAGATAAAAAATAAGGAAAAAGCGATGCGCATCCTGCGTGCCCGCCTGCAGGAATTTGAGGAGCAAAAGCAGCACGATCTTGAGGCGAGTGAACGCAAATCGATGGTCGGCAGCGGCGACCGCTCCGAAAAGATCCGCACCTATAATTTCAAGGAAAACCGCGTCACGGATCACCGCGTCGGCTTGACCGTTCACCAGCTTGACCTAGTGCTCGACGGCCAACTAGATGAGTTCATCGACACTCTAACGACGCATTATCAAACCGAGAAGCTAAACGCCGAAGCCGTTGGCGTCTAAAGTTCTGAGTTCACGCATCAGCGTGTCTTACACCTCAAGCAGAAGACAAGCTAAAGCTTGAACTCAGAACGCCTGACTTTATGCCCGTAACCCGACTATATCTAATCAGACACGGCCAATCCGCCGGAAACGCCGAGGGGCGGTTTGGCGGGCATGGGCCGACTCCGCTGTCCGAGCTTGGGATGCGGCAGGCAGAGGTCACGGGTGAGATGCTGGCGAAAGAACGGATTTCCGCCATCTATTCGAGCGACCTGCACCGCGCCGTCCAAACCGCCGAGCCGCTTTCTAGATTGCTTGATATTCCGATAAACAAAACCGAAGCATTCCGAGAGCGTCACGTCGGCGTGCTCGAAGGCCTAACTTTTGACGAATCTAAACAGACATTCCCGAAAGATTATTACGCACTCGTCAACCGAAACATCCAACACGTCATAACCCAGGGCGAAAGCTACCGCAACCTCCTAAAGCGGAGCACCGGCGAGCTGTGGGACATCCTTCGAAATCACCAGGGCGGCAAGGTCGCCATCTTCTCGCATACCGGCGCGATCTGCTTCCTGACGCTTCACCTAATGGGAGCGATCCACCGCACAACCAAACAAACCCCGTGGATAGTAACGTCAAACTGCGGCGTCAACCGCTTCGAGGTAAGAGGCCGCAACAACGTCCGCGTCCTAGCCCTAAACGACACCCGCCACCTAGCCCAAATCACCGGCAACGACTCCTTCGCCGCCCAATAAAAAAAAAAGGCCGGAGCAATAAGCCCCGGCCGCAATTCCGAAATCATTCGATTCTAAAATGAATAACGAAGTCCGAACTGCATGAAACGCGGCGATCCCTGAGTACTCGAATAAATGTTGCCGAAATCGCTTGAAGCTGAACTGATTTCAGGGTCCTGCGATAGGCCGTATGTTGAACGTGTAGCGTTATCAGCACTCAAATACTGATAATTCATTACGTTGAACACTTCCCAACGAACCTCTAGTTTGTGTCCTTCTCTCCAGGGCATTCGAAACCCTTTGGAAAGACCCAAATCCAAGCTAGAGTAGCCAGCACCACGGAAATTGTTTCGCTGTCCCGTTTCACCGGGGCGAGCGTTCCGGAATGAGTTGTACGCAGCTCGGGGATCGGTAAATGCGTTTCTCGTGTCACGGTTAACACCAAACGCGACCGGACGTATTGTCGTTCCGTTTGATTGAACATTCCAATTCGTTGCCCATTGAGCTGCGTCGAATGGAGACGATATCGGCAGAGCCGAATTATAACGAAAGATTCCGTTCAACTGCCAACCGCCAAGGAACGCGTCTGCAATCGAATTCATATCGCTGAAGAATTTTCTTCCTTTTCCAATTGGGGCCTGAATAAGAAAGTTAGCATTTACAACGTGCCTCGTATCGAAATCCGAAAACGAGTAGTTATCTTCAGGACGCAGCGGATTCAAAAGAAATTGTGAACCGTACGACCCCCCGGATTGAAGGCCGGACACATTATCAAATGATTTCGCGTATGTGTAATTGATGTCGTATGAAACCGCTTCCCCTAGCCGCTGTCGGAACGAGAAAGATGCTCCGTTGTAATCAGATTTCGCAAAAGATCCGAATGCTGAGAATGCCGCATATTGCGGGTGATAGAACAGATTCTTCGTAGGTCCAACATCGTCGATTAGCAACTGAATAAACGTCCAATCGAGAATATCGAATCCACCAATATCAACTACGCCCGCCGGACATAATCCAGTCGTAGGATTGCGCGGAGCGTTGTTTGCACAATCTCTACCGACAAGTGCGTAAATTTCCTGGGTAGAGTTTGAGCCAAGACCGCTTACCGTTCCGGCGATATTTGGAAAAAGGTTCTCGAAGTATGCGATCCGAGGAACGGAAGTAATCGGGGTGTTAGCGGCCCGCAGATCGTGCAGCATTCCAGCCGCCGTATACCAATCCATGCCGGACCGCGTATCGACGAAATTGTTTAGTGCATTAACGTCACGGGCACCGAGCAAATTGCGGGCTTTGCGTCCAATATAAGAAGCTTCGAAATACATTCCTTTCGGCAACTGGCGGCCAAAGGTGACGTTCCAGGAATAATGTGTCGGCGTTGTAATCGTTCCGTCAAGCGACGATTCGATACGCTGTGGGCACTCTTCCGCACCCGACAAACACTCAGGCGTTACCTCGGTCGAAAATCGCTGTGCCGGAGCGGGTATTCCCGGCAGCAAACGAATATTCTGTCCAAAGCCGGTAAAGCGTGGCGCCGGATTAGTGGTCAAATTGTACGTATTCGCGGAAATCGTGGTCGACGAAGTAAAGCCAATTGACGAAAGTCCATCAAAACTAACAGCTAATTGACCGCCGAAATGGTCGTTGGTAATAGAGAAACCACCGCGCAAGACCGAGGTTCCCTCATCGCCAAATAACCTGTTAAGAAACCCATCCTTAAAATTGGGTGACCATGCTGCTGCAATGCGAGGCTGAAAATTGTTCCAGTCCGAGCTGTAGAAACCTTGCCCCTTATTTGCAGGCCCGGCTTTCTCAAACTCGATCAGCTGATTATATGGAACGCCGGTCAAAGCTCCCAGCTGACGTCTCTCGAAAAAGTCACCGAGACGTTCCGTGGGAACTACCTGAAAACCGTTTTTCTCATAAACCGGACGGCTGTAACCGTAACGCAATCCATACGTTAAAGTCAGATTGCTAAAGGGTTTCCATTTATCTTGAACATAAGCATCATATTCTTCGGTCGAAAAACCTCTTTCGGTCGGCGTTCCCACCGGAAGTACCGAGCCGTCAAGGTCATATGTGAAGTTGCCGCTATACTGCGAAAAACGCCCGATTAGAGCAGCAGCGGTATTTTGAACAACGCTTCGCTGACTTGATGGCACTGTATAACCGGCAGTAGTTAATGCACGATCCAGAACACGTCCTGATGCTGAATAGAATGATGGATTAGTGACGGCACTATCGTATGCGCTTCCAAAATCGATACGTCGATTCCTAATTATGCGTACATTACCCCCTACCTGAACTTCGTGTGTACCCTTTATCCAAGTAAAGTCATCGGTGAAATTCTGAGTAGGAGTTATACGGCTAAGTGTCCTGCCGTAATTTACTGGCGAATAAATAAACCTAAAGCTAATGTTAGGTTCGCTGGAATCGCCTTGGATACTGAAAGCCTGGCGAGTTAATCCATAGCGAAAATTATTTACTTTGTTGCTGCTGATTGCCCAGTCATGTCCCACTACGAACCCGTAAGGATGACTCCAGGATGAGGTCGCGGTGGTATCTGGAAAGGCCGATGTTCCCACGTTGATGTCGTTCTGAAAATTACCCCGGAAAAAAAGTGATTGGTTATCGGTAACTTTATAATCCAAACGGGCAATATGGGTGTTTTCGTCATCAGTAGTTGGTGAATTGAAAAGAAAGCCCCCGGTGTTTACGCCATCACCGATAGCCGTATTGTTAGAAGGATAGCGTGAAGTTACGCCGGCAAAAATTGCAACAGCGGCTGGATTAATACCAACTCCTGAATATATCGAGTTTAATTGAGCCGTAGTCAATGTGATTAAACGGTTAGTTCCAGCAGGGTCACCGGGTGCCGCACCCGTAAATCTTAATTGTCCCTGCCCAACATGAGCTAAAGGTACAATAGCATTTACTTGCTCGCCTAGTTTCTGACGCTGCCCCTCGTAAGAGTAAAAGAAGAAAAATTTGTCTTTAACGATCGGACCACCCAGAGCACCGCCGAAAACGTGCCGCGCCAAACTACCACGTTCAACACCTGCAAGATTGTTAAAAAAATCATTCGCGGAAAACGCGGTTGGCCGATAAAAATAAAAAGCCGCTCCGCGAAGGCTGTTGGTGCCGCTTTTGGTCACCAATGATATTTGGGCTCCGGATGAACGTCCCTGAGACGCATTTGAGTTAGTGGTGGAAATACGAAATTCCTCAACAGCTTCAACTGTCTGCCGCAAAACGGTGCCTTGTTGAGTCTGAAACTGGTCCGTTCTACCGCCATTTTGCTGGTCGTTTATGTCTACGCCATCTAATGTAATATTAGCTTGGTCACTTCTGCCGCCGGCAACGTAGCCTTCGCGAGTAAC
>JANMSP010000327.1:0-1992 GCA_031389475.1 Pyrinomonadaceae bacterium | reverse complement strand
CGAGTCGGAAACTGATTTAATATTTTACACAGGACCCGGGTTCCCTAGTGTATTTATCGCTAAAAAAGATTTTGAATCTGACGAAGATCTAAATTCGGTTAAAGTGTTGCTTCGGCATAGCCTCAAGGTAAATGCTATCTTGCAATTTTAGTCTGCCTCCATAAACGCACGTTAATCATCCGCTCAATACAATGACCTCCGAAGAGATAAAACAATACCTGTCGGAGCTTAACGACGAACTTTGCCTGATGGATATAAAAGGCGAGGTTTCTCTTTACGGCGGCGCGGTAATGTGTTTGGTTTATGATGCACGTCCCGCCACAAAAGACGTAGACGCCGTTTTTCGGCCGACCTCCGAAATGCGAACGGCAATTGCCCGTGTTGCGGAACGAAATAATCTGGATGAAAGTTGGTTAAATGACGGTGTCAAAGGTTATTTGGTTGCTCATGAGCAGAGGGTTTTGTTCGATTTTTCCAACCTTAAGATTTTCGTGCCTGAGCCTGATTATTTGCTTGCCATGAAGGCCATCGCAGCGCGTTCTGAAACATTTGATCCGAACGACGTCAAAACATTGATTGATCTATTGGGTCTTACTTCATCCGCTCAAGTCTTTGATATCGTTGAAAAATACTATCCCAGTCAACAAATCAAGCCGGCAACTCAATACTTCATAGAAGAGCTTTTTCAGAAATGATTACAGCCGCAGAAACAAAAATCGCTTTCGAAAAAGACCCAAAATGGTGGAAGGTTCCGCTAATGGACTTCGTCGACGATTTCCGTCGAACTAAAGATTCGGCGGCGATAGCTAAACCATTCGTACTTGGTGACGAACGCAAAGATGCAGTATTAGCAGGTGTTATCGAAACTCTGTGTGACGAAATGAACATCGGAATTCCAGGTTGGCTGAATTCTGTCCCTGCCTGCAGGGAGCCATATTTTGTTTCGGGTTTCGAGAGTTTGAAAGCAATCACAATAGTTGAAAGTCCAGTGCATTTTCGAATCCGAAAAGTTTTCGTAATGGAGAATTTCCTTTTTCGTGTCTGATCAAATACAAATTCGTCAGGCGGCACTGGATGACGCGAAGTCGCTCACTGATCTGTCCTACGCAACATTCTGGGATGCTTTCGCACATCATCCCAAAAATGCGCCCGACGACCTTGCACATTATATGCGGCAGGCATTTAGCCTCGAACAGATTACCGAAGAACTTGACGAGCCAGAAAACCTTTTTCTCTTGGCCGAGATCGACGGCCAGTCAACCGGTTATGCAAAACTAATTTTCGATAACATCGAACCTGGAATCACAGCCGAAAAGCCCGTCGAGCTTTCGCGTTTATATTCGCATCAACGATTTCTCGGCAAAGGCGTCGGGCAGGCTTTGATGGATGCTTGTTTTGAAAACGCAAAAGATAAAGGCTGCGATGTTATGTGGCTTGGAGTTTGGGAATTCAATCCGCGCGCTCAGCGATTCTACGAAAAACACGGCTTTTACGAGGTCGGTAAACACACCTTCCAACTCGGCTCCGATCCGCAAACAGATTTGTTAATGCAGAAAGAACTTTAGCCACGAATTACACAAATGGCACAAATATAAACAAACTTTTATTTGTGTTATGCGTAATTCGTGGCTAAATTTCTTGTTTTAACTCCATAGATGAATTATTGTTTCATCTATGCGATATGTTGAAAACCCGCCAAATCCCTACAGCAAATATTCCGCCGAATACGTTGGAGAGCCGACGCCCACCAAGCTCGAAATTTTCGAGGAAACTGCGACAAAAAAGATAATCACCAAAGCTTTCACGTCCGATTGGGAGGGCGGCTGGCGTTTTACCGTGAATTGCTATCGCGGCTGCGTTCACGGGTGCACATACTGTTTCGCGCGGCAGTAACACGAATATCTAGGCTATGGCGCCGGGACGGATTTTGAAACTAAGATCGTCGTAAAGCTCAATGCTCCGCAATTACTGCGGCAAGAGCTGAAAAAGACA
>JANMSP010000297.1:0-19833 GCA_031389475.1 Pyrinomonadaceae bacterium | reverse complement strand
CCGCCGCCATTTATCTCCGCGGAGGAAATAGCCAAGGCCGAGATCGAAAAAGAAAAGCGCAACCGGTTCGTCGATGACGCGATCCGCCGCAATTCAATTGTTCTGCCTGAGGATTTTGTTGCTGTCAATTAGTTTATTAGTTATTTCCTGTTAGAGCCGGGAGCCATAGCAACCTTTGAAAGGATAAAGGATAAAGGATAAAGGCGAAAGGATAAATGAAGAATCAGTCTTACTTTATCCTTTATCCTTTCCACTTTATCCTTCGGGTTCCCCGGCCGCTACCGCTCGCGGTGCTGACAAGACCAAAAGAAACCATTCTGTTACGCGCATTTTAGGCTTCCGTAACACGCCTTTCACATCCTCCGTTTACCATATTTGTTTATACGAAGATCTTGGGTCGCTCAAATTTTATATAAAATTTGGGCCGGCCGGAATACCTGCAATATGAATTACAAATACGGAGAAAAAATGAAACAGAAACGTAGTTTACCGACTCTCATCGGTTTGGCGGCCGTGCTGCTTGCCCTGCACATTAACGGCGCAGCCCAGCAGCTTTTCCTCAACGAAGTGGAAATCGATCCGCCATCGACCATCAGCGATTCATGTCAATACGCCGAAGTTCGCGGCACGCCCGGGGCAGTGGTTCCCGCAAATACATATTTTGTATCGATCAACAGCGACAGCGGCAATTTCGGCTTCGTTAATCATGCGATCAACTTCGGCGGCCAGACAATCGGTGCCAACGGCACGATTTCTTTGGTTAACAACGCCCCCTTACTTTGCCAGAATCGCGTGTTTCCAGCAGGAACAACATATTTTGAATATTTTCAGGCTCTTCGCATCGGGTTCGGGTCTGAGACATATCTGATCGTTCAAAGCACGACGACCTTGTTCGCCGGTCAGGACTTTGATGAAAATGACGATGGATTGTTTGACCCGTTGCTCGGCATTACGGCGATCGACGGTTTTGCGCTATTGGTAAATCCGGAAGAGGAATATGTATATGGAGCCAATCTCGGAGCCGTAAACATCAGCAGCATACCCGGACTCGAACAACCGGATGCGGTCACGCGATTCGCATCTAATTCAACGCCTTTCGTCATCGATGCCTTTTACTACGGTGAGTTGGCCGCAACGCCGGATGAAACGACGGAATACGCCGGGCCATTCAGCCCCAACTTTCCAACCGGTACCGGCATGCTGACACCCGGAGCTCCAAATGTGCCGCCCGGTTCTTCACCAACCGCCGCTGCTGTCGGAGGACGGGTTGTCGATGCCTCCGGACGAGGTGTATTCAACGTGACCTTAATCGCCACAGGCGGAAATACCCGAGCCAGAGCTATTACCAATCAATTCGGCTACTACCGCTTTGAAGCGTTGCCGACAGGATCGACTTACACCGTGACGGCCACCAGCAAACGCTACACCTTTGCCAGCCAAACCGCGACACCAACGGACAATATCACCAATCTGAACTTTACCGCCAATCCGTAGGCTTAACCTTTAGTAGAGGATAAAATCAGCCGCATTGCGTAACCTACGCAATGCGGCCGTTTTATTGTTCTCGAACTGCCCTAGATTCCGATTCGCATGCTATCGTTTGATCTTCGAAAGCGATTGGAACTGCGGAGGCCCTCTGTATGAAAAAGAGGGCAAGACCCACGCGAAGATCAGGTCCATAATTAAGCGTCATCAAAGGTAGATTAGTGTAAAATGTCCAGAGCCAAACTTCGAAACCTTACCAAACCTATGATCGACAATCCTGAGCAGAATTTCGAGCAAAAAGAAATTGAGACCGGAATTCCGGGATCGTTCGCACTCGGATTTTACTTTTTTGCGGGTGTTCTGCTTCCGGTCGCAGCCCTCATTGCAGAACTGGGTTGGCGGATCTGCGCTGAGAATTTCTTTGATCCGATCCCTACGTGGTGGCACGTATTGCTTGTATCGTTTGTCCCAATTACGAATCTGCAAACCTGGCTTTCGTTTCGGCGAGGCTACGCATCGCGGCCGGGGTGGCTGAGTTTTGCAAATGGTGTTTCGATCTTCATTTCTTTGTTCTACGCACTGATCTTCGCGCCAGTCGTTCCGATCGCAATTATAGCGATACTACTTGTTTTGCTCGGCCTATTGCCGCTGGCTCCGCTTTTTTCGCTTGTGTCCGGGATAATGATGCGTCGAAAACTCGCGCAGCTTTATCCGTCGGCTCGATCTCCTTGGTTTCAGTGGAAAGCTCTGGGAGCGGCCTTTTTGTTTGTCGTCACCGCCTTCGGGCTTGCCGAACTGAATTTTACTATCACGCGGCACGGGATCGCCAAAGCAAATTCTACAAACGCCAAAACCCAACAGGAAGGCGTTGGCTTATTAAGATCATTTGGCGACCTGGATTATCTGCTCCGGCTGAGTTACGACGGGTCAGGCGTGGTTTCGCCGTATATGTTCTTTACGCTTTTCGCCGGCGAAGAGCTTACCGAGCAAAAAGGTTCCGTCTCAGCTCAGGCACAAAAAGCTTATTACCGTGTTACGGGCAGCCACTACCGGCAAGTTCCGAGCCCGCGCGGTATCAGGCATTGGGATAGGTTCGAAGCTTTTGACGATCTCGACCCGAATGGATCATTCCGCGTCTCTAACAATTTATCTTTGTCCGTTTCCCAGATCGACGGATCGGTCGATGCGGATGCCGCGCTTGGCTATCTGGAATGGACCCTCGTTTTCAAAAACGAAAGTTTAGGAATGCAGGAAGCGGTGTCCCAGATACAGCTACCGCCCGGAGCCGTGGTTTCCCGACTGACTTTATGGATAAACGGCGAGGAACGCGAGGCGGCATTTGCGAAAAGCGCTAAAGTGATCGAGGCCTACAATTCGGTGACTTCAAAACGCCGCGATCCGGCGCTTGTTACCGTGACCGGAAAAGACCGCGTTCAGCTTAAATGCTTTCCGGTTCCCGCAAACGGCGAAATGAAAGTGAGGCTGGGAATAACCGTTCCCGTCGTCTTGGAAAGTGCGGCTGCCGGATTCATGGCGATGCCTTATTTTCAGGACAGGAATTTTGTAGTAACCAGCGAGCATTCGATATGGGTCGAGTCGAAACAGGATCTTGAGATCGCGAATCCGGCATTCCGCCGCGAGCGCGGCGACCGCCTGTTCGGCGTCCGGGGACGGATCACCGACGACCAGCTTATCAAGATCGGCTCTCCGATAAAGATCAGCCGTTCAGCGGACATCACAACAGCGTGGGCGAAAGACACGGCTGGCAGCGGTTTAGTTGTTCGGCAGGAATTAAGAGAGATTTCGAAAGCTCCGGTAAAGAGAATCGTATTCGTGATAGATGCGTCTGAGCAAATGGCTGCGTTGCAAACTCAGATCGCGGATGCAGTCGGTAAATTACCCACTGATACCGCAACTGCAATTGTTCTTTCCGGCGGTAACGGCCTCAATAATGAAATCGCGGCGCCCAACTCTTTTGAAGGTACACCAGCCCAGATTGCAGATAAGATCCGAACCGCGACATTCGATGGAGGTACAGATGCGGTTTCCGCCATCGAAACGGCTTGGGAAATGGCTCAAACGGTTCCCGGCAGCGCGATCGTCTGGGTTCACGGCCCGCAAATCGTTGAGCTCGACTCTCCGGCCCGGCTCACCCAGTTATGGACGCGGCGCCCGGCCGAATTTCCGGTATTCTCGCTTCAGGCCGGTACCGGCAGAAATGCGGTAGAGCGGGTATTAAACGAGAGCGACGCCGTCTCGACGGTGCTGCGCTTCGCAAGCGTATCGGATGACCTGGATAGACTCTTTGGCAACCTAATCAGCGGAAGTACTTCGTTCGAGGCGGTTCGGACGATTGATACGACAAAAGCGAAACCGCCCGCTAGCTCCAAAGAGACTTCACGGCATTTGATCCGGCTATGGGCCGCGGACGAAGCCCATAGGCTATTAATTGCCGGCGAAGAAGCAAAAGCGGTCGAGGTTGCCGTCAAGAATCAACTCGTTACCCGGGTCAGCGGCGCAGTTGTTCTCGAAACGCAAGAGCAGTACGATCAGTTCGGATTAAAACCGGTCGAAGCGAATTCGGTCCCGACAATTCCCGAGCCGGAAGAGTATCTTCTTTTTGCGGTCGTGCTGCTCGTGCTGATTTATTTCGGCCGGCGATTCCGAAAATTCAGATACCGGACCGCATAATACATGGACGCGAGTATTCCCAAAAATTACCGGCCCGATTCACCGGATATTGCTGCCCAGGGGCCGGAATTTCTCTTTCTTTTACTGCAAATTGCCGCTTTTTGGAATGTGTGGCAGTTGCTTGCCGCAAGATTCGCCGCGTCGGGCGAGGCAATCTGGGAGATTCTTCCCCTGCTTTCGGTTTTCTTCTTTTCGTGGGCCGCTCGGCCGAAAAAATTGCCTGTCAGTTCCGTTGCTATTATTGCCGCCGCGTTTTTCCTTGTCGTCTATGCGGCAACTTTCACGGTCGCGCCGCCGCTGATACGCGCTTTTTTTGCCATCACTTCGATTACATTCATCATTAGCTCATGGCGATTCGGAAAAGTGTTTCACTCAGGGATATTTATTCTGTTTTTGATGAGCCTGCCGCTTACCGATTCGCTGGACTTTTTTCTCGGCTACCCGATGCGGGCGGTGGTTGGCGAAGCTGTTGCGTTTCTACTAAATCTACAAGGTCTGGATGTTTATCGCGATGGCGTTTGCCTGCATTTCGGCGAGAAGTTGATTTGGATCGATGCTCCGTGCAGCGGCATTAAAATGCTGTGGTTCGGCACATTTCTGGCTACATTTTTGTCATGCCTCTTAAATTTCGGGGCTTTTCGGCTGCTCGCGGTGCTGGCATCGAGTTTCATCGCCATAATTTCCGGCAACATTCTGCGTGCGTCGGCACTTTTTTATATGGAAGGCGGCTTGATCGATTCGCCCGAATGGATGCACCCGGCGGTAGGCGTGATCGCCTTTGCATTTACGACGCTTGCCATCGTTTTTATCGTAAAAGTTTTTTCAGGATCAAAATGGCAAAAATAATTTTCATCCTGGCCTGCGGGCTGGCTTTTCTGGCCCCATTCTTCGTCACAAAGAAAGAGTCGCCGGTAATCGGGCCTTTCGCCTTTGCAGGCTTTCCAAAGGAGTTTGAAGGCCGGGCATTGAGAGATCTCGGCCTCTCAGATCGTGAAAAGTTTTTTCTGGACGATTTTCCCGGACAGATCGGCCGCTTTACGGACGGAAATCGCGAGATCGTGATCCGCCGCATGACAGAGGCGACCCGAAAACTCCATCCGGCAAGTGATTGCTTCGAGGCGGTTGGCTACAACGTTACGCCGCTGCCGGTGAAAATAGACGCAAACAGTAAACGCTGGTCATGCTTTTCAGCCGAGAGACGCGGCGACAAACTTCGCGTTTGCGAAAGGCTGGAAGACGGCCAAGGCGGAGAATGGACAGACGTTTCCTCCTGGTACTGGACAGCTTGGGGCAAAAGCGGTGAATGGTGGGCATACACAGTTGCCGAAACGGATTCCGATGTTCAGGCCGCACCGTGAACGGAGAAAAGCGAAGAAAAGAAGAGTCCGGCGAAATAACACATAAAATCGGATCTCTCGTCCCGATTCGATTTTATGTGTTATTTTGATTGAAAAGGTTGAACCTCTTTGGCAGTTTAAGTGCCTCACAGGGCCAGCGGGAAAATACAGCCTCAATTCATGAAAAGGGAAAACCAGAACGGTTATAAAATGATCGGTGTCCACGATGTGAGGGACATCAATCAGACCGTATTATTACACCTGATCCGCGAACGCCAGCCGATCTCGCGTGCCGACATTGCGAAATTCACCGGCCTCCGTGCGGGCACCGTTTCCGCTATCGTCAATAGATTAATAAAGAACAATGTTGTTTATGAAGGCACGGAAGGCCCGTCAAGCGGCGGACGGCGGCCGAGAAATCTGTTTATAAACGCGGAAAGCTTTTACGTTTTGGCGGTAGATATCGGCGTGCTCGACACAGTCTTTGCAGTGAGTGATTTTAACGGGCGGATATTGCAGCAGAACTCTATTCTGACCGAAGGCGACCCGGTTCGTTTTTTGAACAGGCTCGCGGACGAGATCGACAATTTGATAAAAAATCACTATCCGCGGGCCAAATTCGCTGCCGTCGGCGTGAGCGTTCCGGGCCTCATCGACCGCCAAACCGGCACGATCAAAATCTCTCCGAACCTCGAATGGCATAATGTGCCGGTACGGGCAATTCTCGGAGGGCGACTTAATCTGCCGGTTTACGTGGAGAACGATGCAAACGCGGCGGCGTTTTCCGAGCTTTGGTATGGGCCGGTCGAAGAATCGAATGTCAGAACGCTTCTATTTCTTCTGGTCGTCGAAGGATTAGGTACCGGTTTGATAATTAACGGCGAACTTCACGTTGGATCACGTTTAGGCCTCGGCGGTTTCGGGCATATGAGCATCGATCCGAACGGCGAGCTTTGCTCTTGCGGACGCCGTGGCTGCTGGGAAACCTTTGCTTCGGAACGGGCGACGGTCGAGCGTTATCACCGCGTAACGGCCAAGCAGGGATTGCCTCTCGTCAGCCTTACAGATGTGATCGCCCTCGCTAATAAAGGCGATGAGATGGCACTCGAATCAATTAAAATTACCGCCGAATATCTCGGCGAAGGCATCAGCAACCTCGTCCACGGTATCTACCCGGAAACGGTGGTCATCGGCGGCACCATTACCGCCGCGTGGCCATTGATCGAGCCGATCATACGGGCGCGGCTTCGAAGTAAATATATGGTTTCGCCGGATCAGATCGTTGTTCGCCCGGCCAGTGTTCAGCGTCCGAGCCTTTTCGGCGCCATTCCAATTGCGCTTCAAAATTACTTTCGTTCGCCGATCCGTTCGGCAGGTACCCCGTTAGAATCCGCGGCAAAACTTTAGAGCGGAAAAATTGTTGACTTCATAATATTTCTGTGATAAAAATTCTTTATCTTCGGTGAAGAAAAAGAATTTTCATTATGCCTTTATGGCAAAACGGCATACTCAATAGCAGTTTAATGAAGCGGCAAATACCTTTCAGGATCCTGCTTCCCGAAGATTACCCGAACTCGCAGCTAAGATTTCCAGTTCTATATTTGCTACACGGCCTTTTCGGATCTTTTGAAAACTGGACAGATTTGACCAATATTGCCGAAGTTCCGGCGCGTCAGAAATTGATAATCGTGATGCCCGAGGGCGAGAACGGCTGGTACACCGACGGAGGAATCGACGACGACAAATACGAAAGTTATTTGATAAATGAGCTGGTACCTAAGGTTGACCAAGAATTTCGTACTATCCCAATCGCTAAAGGGCGAGCGATCGCCGGCCTCTCAATGGGCGGATACGGAGCCGTAAAGTTTGCTTTGAAATTTCCCCAACTGTTTGAATTCGCCGCTTCGATAAGCGGTGCTTTTGATGCACCCGAATGGTGTGACGAATTACCGGAAGAGTTTCGAGAATCGATCTTAAGAATTTTCGGCGAAGCGGACAGCAAAATTCGGGCGAATAATAACCTCAGCCTGATAACCAGGAATCTTTCAGATTCCGAAATTAAGGATTTGCCGTTTCTGTATTTTGACTGCGGAATGAATGACGGCTTTCTTGCCGCGAACGAAAATTTATCGCGGCTTTTTGAGAAAACGGGTGTGAATCACGAATTTTACGCTTTTCCCGGCGAGCATGACTGGGAATATTGGAATAAGAGAAGCTCATTTTTGCTGGAATTGGCTGATCAGCGTTTATCAAAATCAGTTGGTTAGACCAATTAAAACCTTTGCTGTCTATTTGCATATTTTATAGTCTCTTTAAATAGATTTAAGGTCGCTATATGTTGAGAAAGCTGTTTTGTTAAAAACTTAGTCAAAGGCGGAGTTAAAGTTTTAAATTAGGTTGATGCCAGCTACTTCTTGATTTCTTCATTTTTCTTCTTTCGTGTATTTCGTGGATAACGGTTTTAAGAATTTTATCCACGAAATACACGAAAGAAGAAACAAAAAGAAAGAAATTAAAGTCTGGCCGCCGAGACTTCGAGATGTTAATGCTGCTTATTTCCCAATAATCGTTTTTGTTTCAGTGAAATTAGTCGATCTCATATTGTCCGCTAAGGAAAAATTATGAATCTTTCCGCGATAGACCAGGTAATCGTCGTTCTGTACCTCATCGGCATAATGAGCATCGGATTTGCGATGAAGCGAAAGGCGGCGAAGGGAATGTCGTCTTACTTTCTTGGCGGCCGCCAACTGCCTTGGTGGGCGCTTGCGATGTCCGGCTCGTCGAGCTATTTCGATATTACCGGCACGATGTGGATCGTCTCGACGTTTATCGCTCTCGGGCTGAAAGGAATGTGGGTGCATATGCTGTGGGGCTTTCCGATCACGGCGTTTTACCTGGCGTATATGGGCAAATGGATCCGGCGTTCGGGTGCAATGACCGGTGCGGAATGGATGAAAACGCGGTTCGGACCGGGAAAGGCGGGAGATATCGCCCGGTTGTCATACACGCTTTTTGCGGTGCTGACGATTTCGGCCTTGCTCGGGTACAGCGCTATCGGAATGGGCAAGTTCGGCTCGATATTTCTTCCTTTTTCGCCGATCGTTTGTGCGATGCTGATCCTTGGCGTCACTGGTTTGTATGTGATTCTGGGCGGATTTCACGGCATCGTGCGGGTTGAGATTGTACAGACGATTGTGCTTAGTCTCGGCGCAATTGTTTTCGCCGTAATTGGTTACATGCATTTCGATCCGGTGCGGTTTGCGGAAAAGATACCGAACGGCTGGGGTGACATTCTGCCTTCGTGGCAGCCGGATTCGTTTCAAGGGCTGGTTTCGGGCGGAACGGATTATTCGCTGTTCGGAGCGCTCGTCGCGGTTTGGGTTGCGAAAGGTTTACTGCTGTGTTTGAGCGGGCCGGAGCAGCTTTACGATTTTCAGAGATTTTTGGCGGCGAAGGATGAACGAGACGCTTCGAAGTTAGGTGCGCTTTGGGGAGCGATCCATACTGTTCGCTGGTGTTTTGCGATGGCGATCGCGGTTATGGCTATCATGGGAATCGGTAATGTTGCACTCGATGAGCAGTTGCGTGCCGATCCGGAGACGGCTTTACCATTGATCATCGGATCGATGCTGCCGGTCGGCCTCGTCGGATTTATGCTTGCGGCATTGCTTTCCGGTTTTCTCGCGACGTTCAGCTCGACGGTCAACGGCGGTGCGGCGTATCTCGTTAAGGACGTTTACCAGCGTTACATCAATCCGAATGCGGACAATAAACGGCTCGTTCGCATCAGCTATCTTTCCTCGACACTTTTGATATTAGTCGGCCTCGTAATATCCGTTTTCGGAACGTCGATCAATACGGCTTTCCTTTGGATATTCGGCACGCTCGCCGCAGGAATATTGCCGCCGAATGTGCTCCGCTGGTATTGGTGGCGATTGAACGGTCAGGGTTACGCGGCCGGTGTTTTCGGCGGTATGGCGTTATCCCTCGGGCAGGTGTTCTTCGATCAATTCATATTTGCCACGCCACTGCCGCTTTATATCGGATTTCCGGTTATCGCCATTGCCTCGACGCTTATAACTATCACCGTTTCGCTGCTTACACAGCCGACGGATATCGAAACCTTAAAGAATTTTTACCGAAAGGTGCAGCCTGCGGGTGCTTGGCGGCCAGCCAAGGATGCCGTACTTGCCGAAACGCCGGATTTCAAAAAGCAATCGCCTTTTGCGCTCGATCTATTCAATACAGTCGTTTCGATGATAGGCATCACGGCCCTGTATGTATCGATGCTTTACCTGATACTGCACCGGCATACGGTCGCTTTCGCATTGATCGGAACGACGATCGTGACGGTAATAATTTTATATTTCTCCTGGTACAAAACTCTGCCGCCGCCGGGAGTTCATCCTTCTGAAGAGGCCGAAAACATGGATGAGGAAATGGATGAAACCGGTGCAAATCAGGCCGCCAGGGAGGCTGCATGAAGTTTGACGGGAAGGTGGTAATAGTTACCGGCGGAGCTCTCGGCATCGGCGAAGCTGTTTGCGAACTGCTAGCTGAACGCGGTGCTTCGGTTTCGATCCTCGACCGCGACGAGAGGGCCGGCGAAAAGGTGTGCAGGCGTATCGAGCAAAATGGCGGAAGAGCTTTGTTCAACCGTGTCGATGTGGCGAATTTCACTGAGGTAGCGACGGCGGTCGAAGTCACTTATGCCTCATTCGGCTCAATTGATTCGTTAATCGTGAGTGCCGGGATCCAGCGTTACGGAACAGCAATGACAACCGACGAGGCTCAGTGGGACGAGGTTTTCAGCGTGAATTTGAAGGGAGCGTGGAACGCGGCTCGGGCGGCAATTCCGTTTATAAAGCAATCGGGCGGCGGGACGATAGTGAATGTGTCATCGGTGCAGGCATTAGCGAGCCAGCAGAATGTTTTGGCCTACACAGCGAGCAAGCACGGGCTGCTCGGCCTGACGCGTTCGATGGCGATGGATTTCGCGCACGACAAGATTCGCGTCAACGCAATCTGTCCGGGAACGGTCGATACGCCGATGCTCAAATGGGCAGCGTCGCTTGACCCAAATCCGCAATCGGTTTACGACGCCTGCAATGCAATGCATCCGCTCGGACGGATCGCACAGCCGCGTGAGATCGCAGAGGTCGTCGCATTCCTGGCGCACGAAAGCTCGTCGTTCGTGACAGGTGCAGTATGGACGGTCGACGGCGGTCTGCTGACGCAAATCGGCGGCGTGCCTCAGACGGGATGATGGAACGCAGGCAGCTTGCCTGCCCGCGGAGTCCGCGAACGCGTCACGTTGCAGTCCGGCGGATTTGTCGATAAAAGGTTGTTCGCGTTGAAGCAACGCTCATTGCAGGCAGGCTGCCTGCGGTCCAAAAGAGAGAGGAAAAATTATGAGTCAAACAGCAGAAAGCACTGAACATGCGCCGGTGACGGCATATCATCCGCCGCCGGGACTGGATGCGGCGATGGCTGCCGTGCCGCTTGTCGAAGCGTCGAAGAAACCGGCCCGCGTTGGCTACCTGACGAATTACAGTTTTCATATCTGGTATCAGATCGTGATCGAGGTGCTGAAGCGCCGCGGGAAGCAATACGGCGTCGAGATCGAGGTCGTCGATGCTGAATTATCCATCGTAGATCAATTGGCACAGGCCCGCGAGATCGTCAGCCGCGTCGATGCGATAATTCTGACGCCTGCCGGCACTTCCGGTCTGGAGGAAATTTTGAAGATCGCGGCGGATGTCGGAGTTCCCGTTGTCGTTGAAGCAAATCCGGTCGAAGGAATGGCGACGATGGTGGCGATCTGCGATTACGACGCGGGTTTCGATCTTGGTGTTTGGGTCGGCAATAACGTAAAAAATGCCGATGGTTCGCCGCTTCGCATTTTGGATGTCGGGCTGCCTTGGCTTCGGCCGTGTTTGCTCCGAAGCGAAGGATTTGTCGAAGGCGTTCGGAGCATTCAGCCGAACGCGGTCGTCACGGCTTCGATCAATGGCGAGGCGACGCCGTCGATCGCCCGCCGGATCGCTTTTGAAACGCTGACCGATAAGGGCGATATCGACGTAATCTTCGCTATGGACGATGAAACTGCCCAAGGTGCATATCAAGGCTATCTGGATGCAGGATTTGGCTCAGATGATGTCACTATAGCCGGTTTCGGTTTGTCGGGCGATCATGAAAAAGACTGGATGATGCGGCGCGAGGCACTGAGGGTCAGCGCGGCGATGTTCCCGGAATATGTCGGCCTTCGCTGTATGGATGCCGTCATTCGACTCTTCGACGGACAGGATGTTTCCGTCCGCGACGTTACGCCGACCGTGCCGATGACGGCCGAAATTCTGGAGAAATATTATCCGAAAAAAGACGGCGTATGGACGCCCGATTTCGAGGCTATCGCGAGTCTGCCGACAAGCGGCGACTGCACAAAAGTATAAGGGGAACTGTTAAACGTAAATTTTGGAGGAATCATGAAAATTCAAGCAATATCAAAAATTAAACGAGCGAGTTCTCTCTTAAAAATCGCTTTTCTATTCGCAATAGCGGCATTCGCCCAATCGAACACCGGCTCGATAACCGGCGTCGTCACCGACCCGAACGGCGCCGTGGTGCCTAACGCTACTGTCACCGTCACCAACCAAGGAACCAACGAAACCCGCACCGTCCAGGCCGACGCCGATGGCCGATACGAAGTGCCGTCGCTGCCGACCGGCGTTTACACCATCTCATCCGCATCGAGCGGTTTCCAGACCGCCACGGTAAAAGACCTTCGGCTGGCTGTTGGCGAAGTGGCCCGTGCCGACATCGCCATGGGCCTCAGCGGCGTCGATGCGGTCGTAACGGTTGCGGACCAGACGAGAGTAGATACCGAATCTTCAACAATTGGCGATACGATTGATATATCCCGTATTACGGATAACCCCGTGAATGGCCGGGATTTTACAAGCCTTCTTGCCACCGTTCCGGGTTCCGTCCAATCGACAAATCAGTTTCAGACCAGTATTAACGGAATTCCCTCGACATTTGGCGGGACAAGCGTTCTGGTTGACGGGATCGACGCTGGCCGTGTCGATCTGAACGGCACATCGAACGTTCTTGGGCGCGTCGAGTCTCGCGTCAATCGTGTGAGCATGGATAGTATTCAGGAGATACAGGTTCTTGAGCAAAGCTATTCTGCACAATACGGCGAAGCACTGAGCGCCATAATCAATCCGATCACAAAGTCCGGCACCAACGACATTCACGGAAGCGTATTCGATTATTTCAGAAACGAACGCCTCGATGCCAACGATTTTTTTAACAATGCCCAGAATTTTTCGCGTTCAAGGCTAAGGCTGAACCAATTTGGCGGCAGCGTCAGCGGTCCGATAAAAAAGGACAAGTTTTTCTTTTTCGCAAATTACGAGGGCGTTCGCCAGACACGCGGGATACTTTTCACCGCGTTGACGCCGACACAGTCATTTAGAGCGGGTATCGCTCCGGCCCTTGCCCCAGTAGTAGCGACATTACCATTGCCGACTGCTCCATTCACTTTTCCAAATACTCCGGCGCCAAGTACCGAACTCGGATTTTATTCGGCTCAAAAAAACGGTAAACTGCGCGAAGACACCGGTTCCGTAAAGATAGATTGGCTCTACTCAGAGGACAGTCAATTTTCAGCCCGGTACAATATCAACGATTCGAATACGACGACACCGTACGGCGTAGGCACGGATCAAACCGCCGATGGGACGCTGCGCGTTCAACTGTTCAAGCTGTCGCACAACTATACGTTCTCGCCCAATATCGTGAATGAGGCCGCATTCGGAATTAACGACAATAGGACAAATCCCGGTGCAGGGCCTTCGACTTTGCCGATATTCAGCTTCCTTTTTGCGGATTCAGCGATCGCAAATATTGGACCCGCGCAGTTTAATCAGATCAGGACCGGTACCGTTTATCAGTTCCTTGACACACTGAACATCGTTCGCGGCAACCACTCATTCAAAGTCGGCGCCGACATCAGGCTAAATCGCCGCTCGGCCGAATCTCGGCCGCAGACGACGTATCAATTCGGATCAATCGCCGATTTCAAAGTTAATAGTCCGTTCAGCGTGCAAACCGGCGGAAATCCGGAACTGAACTTCGCGAACGAAAATTTTTCATTCTTCTTTCAGGACGACTGGAGAGTTCATCCGCGGTTGACGTTGAATCTCGGCCTCAGGTATCAGGTAAGCACGGTGAGTCGCGAAAAGGACGGTTACCTGCAGAACTTCGACCTCGAGACTCTTACCGTCACGCCGCGCGGCGAAAAGATTCATGACGCGGATACGAACAATTTCGGCCCTCGTGTCGGTTTTGCCTTTGACCTGTTTGGAAATCAGAAAACTGTCCTACGCGGTGGCTACGGTATATTTCACAACCGCGAACTCCCGGCGAGCTTCGGTTCACCGCAAGCAAATTCATTTCCGAGTGTCGGCATAAACGTTCTCGACCTTTTCGGGTTTGGCTATTGTGTCAATGGTACGGCAAGCATTGCGTATCCGATCAACCCTGCAATCTACAATGGTTGCGGTACTGCAGCAAAGTATTCGATTGAGCGCGACCTTAAAACGGCCGAGGCCCAACAGTGGTCGTTGAACGTCCAACAGGATCTCGGTTTTGGCGTTCTTCAGGTCGGTTATGTGGGAAATCACGTCACGCATCTTTTGACCGATGGCGTAGTGTCGCCGCGGAATTTGAACCGGGCAGACATAGATTTCCTTGGATTATTCGGACTTAGGCGGCTGCCCCAGTTCGGTGACATTTTCCTGGTAGGTTCGTACCCGTCGTCGAATTATAATGCGATGCAGGTCACGTTTAAACGAAACCTTTCGAAGGGGTTGAGGTTCAACGCTAACTATACATGGTCACATGCCATCGACGACGTTGTGGGCTTTTTCAAAGATTACCAGGACGAGTTCGATACGAGCGGCGAACGCGCAAGCAGCGACCAGGACGTAAGACATAACTTCGTATTCGACGCGAGCTACGATATTCCATCGGCACGGAATCTATTCGGCGACGGAGTTCCTCGATGGCTGGGTGACGGATGGCAGGTCGCGACGATTTCTCAATTCCGCACGGCGCTACCCGTTAACGTCACCAATAGCGGCGGGGTTTTCGGCGGCTTCTCATATAGGCCCAACATTGTGCCGGGCCTCGATCCGTATTCGCCGTCGACCGCCACATGTCCACAACGCAGCGTGCCCGAATGTCAATTCAATCCGGCCGCGTTCGCAAATGCTGGACGGTTCACGCCCGGGAATACGCCGCGAAACTATCTTCGCGGTAGAGAATTTGCACAGGTTGATTTTTCGGTCGCAAAGAACACCACCCTTTGGGAAAACACTTCTCTCCAGCTCAGGATGGACGTTTTCAATTTGTTCAACAAAACGAATTTTGCGGATCCTTCCGGCGGCCTGCTTGAAGGCAGCACTCCCGATACGCTTCGGCCCACGGCCTTCTTCGGCCGCAGCGTTTCAACCGTAGGCAGCCAGCTCGGCGGACTGCTTGGATTTGGCGGGCCTCGGCAGATTCAGTTGTCGGCCAGGTTTAATTTCTAGGCTGGTTTTAAGTACGAACAAAGGGGAATAGGCGTTGAGGGAGTAGAATGAACAAAGCAAATAATTTCACGCTCGTTATTTTTGTGATGGGATTAATTCTTTCCCTCGAGGCTTTTGGGCAGGGAAAGCTGCCGGAAACCTCGATAAAGACGATCTATATTACGCCGCTGTCGCATTATGATTTCGGGTTTGTCGAGGCGCCGGATGCCGTCCGGGAAAGGGCGGCGCGGCACATCGACGAGGTTATTAGAGTTGCTGAGGAAAACCCGGAATTCCGCTGGACGATCGAAAGCGTTTGGCAGGTAAACGAATGGCTGAAGCGGCAGAAGAAGCCGACATCGGTTCTGCCGAAGGACAAGGAAAAGATCGCCCGGCTGATGAATCTGATCAAATCCGGACGCATCAATCTTTCGACCGCCTGGGGTTCGATGCACACCGATTTTATGGGCGGCGAGGAGCTTAACCGGCTCGCGTATGATTACACGACCCTGCACCGGTCGTACGGCGTCGAATCGCAGCTTGCGATGATGAATGATGTTCCGGGGCATCCGACGTCGATCCCGTCAGTTTTGGCGGGAAGCGGCACGAAATATCTCGTTACAGGCGCAAATCTTTTTATCGGCGTTTCGACAACGCTTGCGCCCGGCAAGGTTCCTTTCTACTGGGAATCGCCGGATGGAAGCCGTGTTTTGACTTGGATCAGCCAAGGCAAACGCGGCGGTTATGTCGAGGGCCTGACGGACTTTTATCTCGATCCGTATTCGCTCGACCCGTACACGGACAAAACGCCGTTCGATATGTTCAACCCGGAGCTTGCCGGGAAGAAAAAGGACATCGAGATAATGGAGATCGGAGTTACCGAACTGCTTAACCGCTACAACACGGCGGGATATAAATACGACGCCGTGATGGCAATGTATGCCCACGATTTTATTGAGCCGACGGATGTTATCAATCTCGCCCGTGCAGTCAAACTCTGGAACGGCAAGCACGAAAAGGTAAAGCTAAAGATCGCCACGCCGACCGATTTTCTCAAATATATCGAAGGAAAATACGCGAAGGAGATACCGACGTTTCGCGGTGAATGGTCGGGCCTTTGGTCAGAATCGAAAACGCAGTCGCCAAAAATAAGCGCTCTTGCACGCTACGCCCACGACCATACGCCGGCGGCGGAATCGCTGTGGAGCGCAATTGCGATGACCCGAAAAATTCCGGCCCCAGTCGGTAATTTTTCGTCCATTTACGATTGGATGCTGACATACGACGAGCACAGCGGAGCCGGCAACAATGGCTGGCCGCAGCTTAACAGCCGAGGGCCGTTAGAGGAGCAGAACCGGCAGTACGTCGGCTATATGCAGGCGGCGACCGGCGAAGTCGATATGCTTTTGAAACAGGGCATTAACGTTTTGGCCCAGCCGTCGCGATTCGATAATGTGCAGCCCGCAGCGAATCCGAACACGCGTGCGGTGACGATTTACAACGGCCTTTCGTGGACGCGAAGCGATGTCGTCCGTCTCGCCCCGCCGAGCGAAGGCGTGAAGATAACCGCTATCCGCCATGCCGCGAAGGCCGTTGTGAAGTTCGATACGGATGAGAATGGTCATGCCGTTTTTGTGGCTAATAATATCCCGGCATTCGGGTATTCGACGTTTGAAGTTACGACGGCGAATGGAAAGGCAGTGACCAGTCTTATATCTTCCGCCGGGCGAACCGCTCAAAATTCAAACTTTTCCATTGATGTCCGCCCCGACGGAAATATTCGAAGCATTAAGGATTTGAAGGCTAACCGCGAGATCGTCAGCGAAAAGGGCGAATTGCCTTTCAACGATCTACTCCGCGTCGAAGGAAGCGATGCGTCAAAGGTCGTATATCCGCTTGCCGCTCAGGTTTCAGTTCGAAAAGGCGTGCAGATGACGCAGATCACCGTTCGCCGCGAGCGTTCGGTTTTTCCGCTGACGACAATCACGATCTATGACGGTTTGGGAAGGGTCGAGCTTCATAACGAACTCGACCCAAAGCAAATGAACTTTGTCGGCGGCAACGGGAATTGGAACGATTCTTATTATTTCGCGTTCCCGTTCAACTTATCGACGAACAATTTGACGGTAATGCGCGGCGGGCAGAAATGGTTCGATAAATTGCCGGACGATTATCTGCCGGACGCCCGCCGCGATGCGGTAACGACGCAGCATTTGATCGGCATAACCGACGGTACGAATTCGGCGATGCTTGCTCACCGACAGGCTTTTCACTGGGTTTATCCGGGCTACGTTCCGACGAAAGTGCGGCCGAAAGACGCGCCGAAAGAATTACCGGCAATGTTCACCGGCAAATTCCCTTTGCCCGAAGCGACGATATATTCGCGGGCCGTCCGCGCCAGCAATCAGGCTGACACGCATGACAAAGGAATAATAAATATGGGAAGCGTCGAGCCGGGGCTCGGTGGGAATTATGTCTATGATTTTGCTCTCGCGGCCGATGGGTTTTTCTTTCCGGTAACGGCTTGGCGGCTAGGCTCCGAGTTTAATCTGCCTTTGCGGGCCGAATACGTCACGGTTTCGCCGGCTGAATTGAGCAAGAGTTTTTTCTCGATAGATAAACCGAATGTTGCTATTGTCACCGTAAAGCCTTTTTCCGATACGGTCATTCGCGGCGAGGTAAGTGCCGCACCGCTCGATCCGCAAACGAACAAAATATTTGTTATCCGGCTTCAGGAGTTTGCGGGGCGGGCCGCGACCGTGAAGGTTTCGCTGCCAGTCAGGATCAAATCGGCATCATTGGTCACGCTGACGGAAGACAAGATTTTGCGGCAGATCTCGCAGATCGCACCTCTGACGATCACGATGAAGCCGTTTGAAACGGCGACCGTGAAGTTTGAAGTTTATTAGGTCATGTAGGTTTTTAAGTTTTGATCTTCCGATAACGGTTTCGATGAGATTACGGTCTCGATGTGATCTTTGGGCTGTGCCCGTCTATTTGCGGAAAAGCTGTGCTTTTCCGGATTGTTTTATAACGGTCTCGCGGCTATGCCGCCGCTTCTGATCTGGGGCTGGAACGGCGGCGTAGCCGCAACGTATTTTCATGAATTAATCGGAAAAGCAGAGCTTTTCCGCAAATAGAGCGGCGAAGCCGCAATCACCGAAGGAAAAAATGAGCAACTTTAAACGAAGAGATTTCTTGAAAACGATTTCCGCCGCCGTTGCGGCTCCGGCGATTCTTGGGTCGAATGCTTTTGCGGGTGAGACTTCCGCATGGCCGGTTCAGCAAAATACAAAACCGCTGCCTGATATTCCGACGTGCGAATCTATGCGATCGGTGACGATGACGCATAAATTTCTCGATCTTTATGCGCTGCCCGGCCTGACGAATCAATGGGGCTGCGCTCAGGCCGCGATGGATGTGGCCGGTGTGCGGAGCATCGCGTTTCCGCCGTTTGCGCAGGGCGAGATGAATGTCGCTCCGCTTGGTGCGGGCGGTGAGCTTTTGACCGGCGTGTTTTATGTCGACGAGGAATATTTTACCGCGACCAAAACGCCGATCGAATTCGTCTGGCAGCCCGACCGCGTTGAGCGCCGTTCGCTCTATAAAGGCCTGGAAATTTCTAGCGTGATGGTCGTGCCGTTCAAAACGATGTCGGTTGCGGTAAAGCTAACGGTAAAAAATACGACCGAACAGCGGCGCAAAACCGAGATCAAGCTTGCCGTAAACGGCGGATCGACGAAAAGCGTCAAGCCTTGGAACGCAGCATATTCGCCGGGTGAATACGACAATTCGCGAACAATCGATGCCGGCAGGAACGCGATCCTGTGCAAATCGAAACACACGACAGCTTTCGTTCTGCAGGGAGCATCGCCGGAACCGGATCAGCTTTTGCCTTCATGGATCGTTTATAATTTCGACCTCGCGCCGAACGAATCGAGATCGATAACATTCGTAAATTCGCTCGGCGAGACACAAGCCGCAGTTGAAAAAGACTTCGACGCAATCATCAATAGTTTCGACGCTGTTGCGAAAGCGACGACGGACGACTGGAACGCCGAATTCAAAGCCGCGTTTACGCCGAATAATGACCGTTTTTCCGGCTATCTGCCGACGCTCGTGACGACGGATGACAACGTGAAACGCATTTATCATTCGGCGGTGATGAGCGCTCTGTTTTTCAAACGCACGACACCTCATTCGGTTTACGGAACGACGTATGTAACGCTCGCGCCGCGTTACTGGGAAACTACGACGTTTTTATGGGACATCAGTCTGAGTGCGATGCTGCTCTCGATGCTCGATCCCGCCGTGCTCAAGCGGATGATGGAAACGTGGATGACGCTCGACGTTTACAAGCACTTCGGCACCGAGTTTCTAACCGGAGCCGGTGTCGGCCCTTGGTATTCGGTCAACGATTACGCGATGTCGCGAATGGCGAAAGAATATTTGCGGTGGACGGGCGATAAGGCATGGCTCGATAAAGAAGTTGCCGGAATAAAGGTCATCGACCGCCTCGTCACGTTTGCCGAGCATTGGCGCGTCCTCGATACGAATAAACACGGCCTTGCCGATTACGGCGGTGTGACGAACCTGCTCGAAGCCGTTTCGAGCTATGTTCACGAAGTCGCCGGGCTGAACGCCGCGAATGTCCTCAACCTGCGTTTTGGTGCGGAACTGCTCGATTATAAAGGCGATAAGGCCAAGGCCGAGGCGATGCGGAAAGAAGCCGTCGAGCTTGG